>NZ_JAKJJX010000020.1:0-116844 GCF_022320765.1 Clostridium sp. YIM B02569
ATATATAATGTAATAATATTGAATAACTATAAAATTAAGGTTGGAAGTTTTATTCTACCTCCAACCTTATAAATAAACATATTACTTTTTGAAGTTTACACGAAAGTCTTGACAGACTCGATGACGTTTTAATGTTGTGAGAGCGAGTAGTTCTTATGAAGAGGTAATAAAGAAGTCTATTTTTCTATTTCTAAGATAAAAACCCCCGACATCTGTCGGGGGTTATATGTAGTTTCCATACCTAATATTTTAAGTGTAATAGTTTTCATTCGTTTGAATTTACTTATACTACAGTTAAATTATATTTTTAGATTTTAACTTATTAATGCTTTGCTTAACTAGATCAATTGCTTCAGACTTACTCTGTCCTTTATGCTTTATCTCATTATCACCTATTTTTGCAATTGCCTTATATGGGTATTGATTTTCATTATTCTGTATTACGATTATTTCATGATCTCCATATTTCTCCATAAAGCATACCACCTCTATATATTTTTATCTTATTATATCATATTCTAAATATTTTGAATATTCCTTCTTTTAAAATTTTTTTAAAAAAATACTCAAAACTAAATAAGGAAGAAATATTAAGAATTAAGATTTGAATAAATGGATGATATGGGGTATTAGTTTTAATAACGTAAAACATTAAATTGAAAAAAACATTAAAAATGCAAAGAGAGTACCAATCATAATGGGAATATGATTGGTACTCTTTATTAGAGAAATTTATTTTGCAGGGGTAAATCCTTGTTTCTTCATTGCATCCTTAACTTTTGGATAATATATATTTTGATAGATACTTGAAGTTAAAGTACTCCAATTTTTTTCTTTGTCATATCTGCCGATGTCTTTTAAGTAAGCTTCCATTTCTTCATCGTAGCTATCAATAGAATTTTCTATAGCTTCTTTGTTATAAGTATCATTGTGTCTAAAGCTTTCAAATGGAATTCTTGGCTTTTGGTGTGATTCATCTGAAGGATATCCAATTGCAAGGCCTACAAGTGGGAATGTATATTTAGGCAAATCTAAGAGTTCTATAACTTCTTCTGGATTTTTTCTTATTCCACCAATTGGAACAGTTCCAAGGCCTAGAGATTCAGCTGCAATTATTGCTGCACCTAAAGTAATTCCACTATCTACAGCACCAACTAGAGCACTTTCAATGTCTTCATGTATTATTTGCTTAGAACCAGTTTTTTCTCCAGCCAAGTAAGTTCTATAAAAATCCATTACGAAAACTAAGAAAACAGGAGCTTTAGCCACATATTCTTGATTTCCAACAAGTTCTGCAAGTTTTTCTTTTTTTGCTTTATCTCTTATAGCTATGACAGTTGTTTGCTGACCATTTATTGAATTAGGCATGGCTTGGGCAGCTTTTATTATTTCATCTATGATTTCATCTGAAATATCCTTATCTAAATATTGTCTAATTGATCTATGATTTTTTATATTTTCTATTGTATTATTCATTTTATTCAATCCTTTCAATTTTACGATTTATTACAATTTCATTATAGTCTTATTTTTAAGGGAAGTTACACCTTCTGGAGTATGAGTTGATAAATAAACTGTATCATTTTCTTTTAGAAAAGTTCTGACTTTATTTAATGTTTCAATTGCTTGTCCTTTATCCTCAAAGACAACAGATAATTGGTTTTGCCTTAAAGCTTCGTCTGTGTAAGTAACATCGCCATGAATCATGTAGTGAATACCGTTATCGTAAACAACAATTAATGAATTTCCAGTAGTATGTCCATAAGCTGGCAGCATATAAATATTTTCACTTATAATTTGGCTTTTATTAAAGTTTTTATACTGTCCATCAGTAAAATTAACTTCAACTAAATTGTCACCTGCAACACTCATAGCCTCAAGCTCTATTTTTGATATATAAATCTTTGCATGATTAAACATTCTAAGTTCGCCGGCATGATCGGGATGTTTATGAGTTAAAACTACTTTACTAATATCTTCTGGAGCATAACCTACATTTTTTAGTGCTTCTTTAAAATTAGCAATTTTTTCACCCATATATAAGGCTTGATCAGGTTTATCTTCAAAATCAGGAGTCTCAACTGGTAAACCTGTGTCTACTAGAATAACCTCTTTTCCAGTATCTATTAAATAATTTTGCAGGCTTGCAGGGTAATCTTTGTTTATATTAATTTTTTCTTTTTCAAGTGATCCTCCAAATGCAAAAGATTCTTTCATTCTTCCATTTTTATAAAATTCCAATGCTAAAATTCTCATAATCTATTCCTCCGATATAATTAATCTTTATACAGTGTTCGATATGACTAAATTATATTGAATAAAATTAAATTTGTCAATCGTATTTTAGTTTAAATAATTTAAAGCATGAACTTGAGGTACATAAATATTGGCATCTAATGAATAGAATTTAATTTAAATATATACCATATATTATATATTCTCTATATGTTCAGAATATTTCGAATATCGTGTTTTAGCTAGAGGTTGGATTATAAATATGATACAATAACTAATAGAAATTATTATATAACATTAATACTTTATTTTGAGAATTAGAATTAGGAGAGATACGCGATGAAAACTGATTTATTAGAAAAAGGGGCAATATTACAAAGGGATAAGGAAACATATGCAATTGCTCCACATTTAACCGCTGGACTTGTAACTCCAGAGATTTTAAGAAATATTGCAGATGTAGCTGAAAAATATAATGCAGCAGCTATTAAAGTTACAGGAGCTCAAAGAATTGCATTAGTTGGATTAAAAGAAGAAGATTTAGATAACGCTTGGGATGATCTAGGGATGGACCCAGGTGCAGCAGTAGGTCTATGTGTAAGAAGTATAAAAGTATGTCCAGGAACTACTTTTTGTAAAAGAGGTCTTCAAAATTCAGTGGCAGTTGGTTCAAAATTGGACAGCTTATATCATGGAAAAGAATTACCTAATAAATTAAAAATGGGAGTAAGTGGTTGCCCTCATAGCTGTGCAGATAGTGCATTTAAGGATATAGGATTAATAGGAAGCGGAAAAGGATGGATGTTCTATGTTGGCGGAAAAGGTGGAGCAAGACCAAGAATAGCAGATAGAATAGCACTTTCTGTATCAGAAGAAAAGGTATATGATTTAATAGAAAAAGTTATTGAAGTATATAGAGAAAATGCAACTAACAGAGAAAGATTAGGCGATTACATAGATAGAGTAGGATTAGATGAGTTCAAAGAACAAATAAATCTTAATAGTTATCTATAAAGTGAAAATTTTAATACAGGGCTTTATCTGAATAGAAAATTTTCAAATTAATGAACAAATCAATTAGTTTAAATTTAATATATCTAATAGTGTAAAAAATCATGCTAAATAATAGCATGATTTTTTATTATTTCAAGCACAGCAGGAATATCTGCAGGAGCCCATTTCAAAGAAAGCAGACTTTCTGGCTTCAGCCATAATAAAGCTGCATGTTCATTAGCTTTAGGATAGCTATTTACTAATTCGCAGTTAGTTGTTATCAAATTTACAATAAAATCATCATATTCATGTTTATTTTCATTATGTATATTAATATATCGCACTTTACAATTTAATTCTTCAAAAATTTCTCTTTCAATAGCTTCTTTTGGAGTTTCGTTAGCCTCTATTTTACCACCGGGAAACTCCCAAAGATTTGGCGATTTCATAATAGGTGAGCGTAAAGCACATAATATTTCTCCGTTATCATTTTTTATAATTGCAGCTACAACATTAATAGTTTTTTTCATCATAACACCTCAAAAAATATTTTATAGTATACGGATTGTATTTTCAAATAAACTTATAAAATTTAAACCTTATTTTAAATAAACCTTGTTAATAATAAGCATTTTTTCAAAGTTTTCATTAAATATTTTTAAAAAGGAACAAAGGTTTAAATAAAACTTTTTTCTTTTTTAAAAAGTTAAGAAGATAAAAATGAAAAAAGTTAACAATAAACAACATTATGGAATATTATTTATAATTATGTTAAAATACAATAAAATGGTATTTTATAACTTTAGGAAAAATAGGGGGATAATATGAAAAAATTGAAATTAACAAAAGTAATTGCTAGTGCTTTGGTAGTAGCTTCTGTATTAATGTTAAATCCAATAGGTGCAAATGCAGAATGGAAGCAAGATAAAAAAGGCTGGTGGTATTCAGAAGGAAATTCATGGGCTACAGGCTGGAGAGTAATTGATGGAAGTTTATATTATTTTGATACAAAAGGCTATATGTTAGGTAGTACGCCAAATGAGTTTGGGGATAATGTCATTAATAGTAGTGGTCAATTTCAAAATGTCACAATAGAAGGAGCATGGGCTTTTTATAAACAAACTGGTGTAATAATGGCTTATTTAGGTAATGACAGCAATGTTGTAATTCCAGATAAAATTGATAATGTTGCAATAAAAAGTATAGGAAATAAAGCATTTTATCTAAATAAGAATATAACAAATATAACTATTCCAAATGGTATAACAGCCTTAAGAAGATCAGCGTTTTTTGGGTGTACGGGTTTAACAAGCATAAACATTCCTGCTAGTGTACAAAGTATAGATGGATATGCATTATCAGGATGCACAAACTTAAAAAATATATCTGTAGATAGCAACAATATAACTTTTAAGAGCGTTGATGGAGTATTGTATAGCAAAAATGGAACTAAATTGTTAAATTATCCTGTTGGGAAAGTTGATGAAAAATACGCAATTCCAGATGGTGTGACAGATATAGGATGGAATGCATTTTCTGGAGGAGTAAATTTAAAAAGCATAGAAATACCTAGCACTGTAACAAGCATAGGAAGTAGTGCCTTTGATGGATGTAAGAATTTAAGCAGTATAACTATTCCTGATGGAGTTATAGATATAGGAATTGGTACTTTTTATGGATGTACAAACTTAAGCAGTATAAAAATTCCTAATACTGTTATAACAATAGAGCATAGTGCATTTCAAAACTGCATTAACTTAACAAACATAGTTCTTCCTGACAGTATAACTAAAATAGAACAAGGAGCATTTAATGGATGTAAAAATACTTTGTTTAATGTAAAAAGTGAGTCAGTGAAACAACTTTTAATTAAAGCTGGTATAGATTATAATAAAATTGTAGGGAATTCCTAAGATTAAACAGTAAGTAGTAAATTAGTAATTTTATAAGCTGAGATTTTCTTATATATATATTGCAAAAATAATTCTTAATGATAATTTTAAAAATATTGCAAGAATTTTAGCCGCAATTGTGAAATGTGCATTGTGAATCGCAATATATATATTTAGAAAGTCTCAGCTTTAATAAATAATATTTCTTAGAAGAATTTGCTGATATTATAGCTTATTTCATATTTGTTTTATTATTTCTTAGGTCAAATTTTTCAATTTGCTCAGGACCCCTTAATATTTTTCTTTTTATATGAAGAATACCCTCTGAATCAGTTCTGATTTTCCATTCAATAAGCATAATTTTTCCATCTACTATTTCAATTCCTTGGATTCCACTTGCCCTAACACATGATCCATCATTGAAGTAAGGTAATTCCTTGACTTTTGGAAAGTGGGGTCTATGAGTATGTCCGCAGATAATCATGATTTTATTCATTTTAATCCAATGACTATAAATACGCTCGATTTTATGAATCCTTTCAGAACTCTTTACAGGGCTTGCAGGATTTATGAATCCTATTGAGTGAAGAAATTTCCAAAAATATCTTACTGTAAGCATATTAAAGCGCCACAAATTATCATTCATTCTGTCTCCTTGATGACCATGAACAGTTAGTATTTCCTGACCTGTGTTTTTATGTTTAAACACAACTGCCTCATACGGTGTAATCCCAGGAAACAACTCTATTTCTTCTTCGTTATATTCATCATAGAATTTATAATAATTCTTTTCTACATAATTGCTATATTTTAAGTGTACATTGTGATTACCATATAACATAATCAATCTATCAGAATCAAAGAACTTTTTTAATAGAGCATATACTTCATCATGTGCAAGTCTTATATGTTTAAAGTTAGAGTGTTCCCAAAGTTCATCTCCATCGCCAACTTCAACATAAGTATACCCATTATTAAGATAGAATTCTAATGCAAATAAAAAAATATTTTGATTTTTTGCAAATTCATCAGAGGGTGTACCATCACCTCTATGGCAATCACTGAAAAATATGTATTTAGAGTTGTTATCAAAATATTCAATTTTAGCATTCTTATAAGCTTCTGTTAATCGCTTTTCTGCGAGCTTTTTTTCCGCTATCATAGTACACCTCTTTTATGATATTTAAAATTAATTTGATTATATGTAGTTAATCTGCCCTTTTAAAGAAGAATATATGTTAGTGAGATATCATTTTTTATCATGCTTAAAGCAATTTAATCAATGCTTCTAACTCTTCAGATAAGGCTTTTGCACGTTCAAAATCTGTGTTTCTTAGAGATATGGCTATTTTCATTTCTAAGTCTCTTTTCTTTTGTTCAATTTCTAAATAGTCTTTATCAAAGTATTTCGCATAAATCATCTTTCTAAATTTTCTCATATTCATTTTTCTGATTGTTTTATCTTCAATGAGTAAAACATAATCTACGCAATTAATTATAGAATAGTAATCATGAGATATCATTAAAATAGCACCATTATATTTCGAGATGGCTTCTTCAAGGGCCATTTGTGAATATATATCTAAATGGCTTGTTGGCTCATCTAAAAGCAGCATATTTGCTTTGCTTGCAGAAATTTTAGCTAATTGAAGTATATTCTTTTCGCCACCTGATAAATCTTTTATTTTTTGGTTGATTCTTTCTTCCTCAAAGTCATAGTTTGAAATGTAAGTTTCAACATCATCATAAGTTTTAAATCCTGCGTCTAGGAATTCTTCAAGTATTGTATTAGACTCATTTAATATTTCTCCTTGAAGCTGTGATAAATATGCAACTTCAATTTCAGAATCTATTTCAATAGCAGGGTTGTCATTTTTAAAGATATCTCTAAGTAAAGTAGTTTTTCCAGTACCATTTAACCCAACAATAGCTACTTTATCATTAGATTTAATCTCAAAATTAACATTTTCTAAAAGTATTTCATCAAAGCCAGCACTATAATTGTTAACTTTTAAAGCAACTTTTTCTTCAACTTGATTGTTAGTAGTTAAACGGATATAAGGCTGCTTAATTTCAACAAAAGGTCTTTTTATTCTACGAGCTTCTAATCTTTCTAGGAATTTCATTTTACCTTTTAGATACCTTCCAGCAGCAGTTTCCCCTGTAACTTCAGCTCTATCTCTCAGTCTCTTGATTATGCGTTCGTTTCTCTCAATTTCTTCATCATCAGCAACAGACAGTTCTTGAAGCTCGATTTTAGTTTGAAGTAATGTGAAGTTATAGTCTATATAGCTTCCATCAAATTCTTGGAGTTCATGATTTTCTAGATGAATAATTTTATTAAAACAATTATTTAATAGATATCTATTGTGAGTAATAACTAACATCATTCCCTTATGAGAATTTATTAGGTTTTTAAGAGAATTAAGATTTTCAAAGTCTAAAAATACATCAGGTTCATCCATAATCATTAAGTCTGGACTATTAAGCATTTCCCTAATTACTTGGATAAGCTTAAACTCTCCACCACTTAAATCAGATATCTTTGAATCCTTAAGTTTACTTAGGTTTGCAAGATTTAATTTCTTACTAAGAGTGCTTTCAAAATCATCTCCACCAATTACATCAAGAGCATCTAAAGCTTCTTGGTATTTTTCTAGTAAGGCATCAATATCAGAAGAGGTTTCCATTAAGCTACAAATAGAAGTTATCTCATTTTGTAGTTTAATATAATCTTCACATAGATATTCGAAAACTGTTGTTTCTTTTGTGTTATCTACCTCACAGAACTGACTCACATATCCAATCCTGCAATTTGGATCAATCTCTAGAGTACCATCAAACATATAGTTCTCAGGATCCATGATTATATCTATTAGTGTACTTTTTCCACTACCACTAGAACCTATAAAAGCACAATGCTGATCATTTTCTAAAGTAAATGAAATATTATGATATAGATCTTTATTTGGAAATGAGTACGACAAGTTATCAATTTTTATCATTTTATTACCTCGTTTTTCATATGATTAAATTTTATAATCATTTATATTATGTTATATATCGTAGAATTTTACACTTGATTGTATCATAGATTGGGAAGTTTATAAACATTTGTGAAAGATATATTGTATGCTTAAGAAGCAGCTTTTGATTTAAGATATGTATCTTTACTCTAATGAAGGAAAATTTCAAAGCTGGGCGAGTATTGAAACACTGTCTTTATTTAGCTATAATATTGTTAGTATCAAAACAAAATATAAAATAAAGTGCATAAAAGAAAATCTATAGTATTTTTGAGAATGTTGATTATGATGAATATAAAAAATAAATTTTGAGGAATTAAATAAAGTTAAATAATCCCTAATAAGTGGGAGAGCTAAAGGGAAATGCTAGATAGTAATATTATGTGAAAAATGACCTGAAGATAAGAGAGGTGATATAAGATGAAATTAGAAAAAATAAAATTTAATAATCATGAAATATTTAATGATTTAGAGATAGATTTTAAAGATAATAATGGAAAGATATTAGATACCATTGTTGTTATTGGTGAAAATGGCGCTGGTAAAACTACTTTGTTAAAGTGCATTTATGATTCATTTGAAATAGATGAACGTGGTTATGAAGAAATAGGAGATAATAAGGTGGAACTGACTCCTGCATTGTATACGGCAACTGTGAAGTTAGAGAACAATGAAATTGGAATATTAAGTCCAGATATTGTTTTTGAATTAGGAGATAATCCTACTGATCCGAAAGTAGTGTATATGCCAACAGAAATTAATTTTGAAAAGATTAATAAAGTCGATAATACATTGAATTTTACACCATATTTTCAAAATATAGTGGATCAAAATATGACTCAAAACATACCATCATTTATAGCTACAAAAATTAATAAAGAAATATTTAAAAACAGAAATAAAACTATAGGGGAAGTTATAGATAAAGTTTGCGACGATATAAACAGCATATTTTCTATTATGAATTTAGATATTAAATTGATAGGTTTATCTGAAACAAGTGAGACAAAACCTATATTTAGAAATAGCTTAGGCAAGGAATTTGATATAACTGGGTTATCATCAGGGGAAAAGCAATTGTTCTTAAGAGCATTGTCGCTTAAGTTTTTAGAAGTAAATAATTCAATAATATTAATTGATGAACCAGAAATATCACTTCATCCTGAATGGCAAAGAAAGATAATTGATGTATATAAGAGCATTGGAAATAATAATCAGTTGATTATAGCAACTCACTCACCTCATGTAATTGGAAATATAACGTCTAATGAGTTAAGAGTAATGGCAAAAGATGAAAATGGAATTAAGTTAGTTGATAATGATAAATTAAGTGAAACTTATGGAAAAAGCATAGGAGACATCTTAAGTACAACTATGAAATTAGATAGTTTAAGAAATGAAGATATCACTGATAAATTAAACAAAGTATATGATTTATTAAATAGAAATTTATATAATACAGAAGAATTTGAAAATTTATTTAATTATCTAAGAACGTATTTGGGAGATCTAGATAAAGATATTATGAGAATAAGATTGGATATATCAGTTAGGAATAAAAAAAATGCTAAAGGTTAATAAGGAACAAGAACCTGACTTTTTATTAGATTATAAGAAAAAACATACTCCTAAATCGTGGAAAGATTATAATAAGGACGATATTAGAAACAAAATCAAGGGAAATATATTACTTGTTGAGCAGGAAGAATATTGTCCTTATTGTGAAAAAAGAATATATACAAATGATGACGGTCATATAGAACATATAAAACCAAGAGATTTGTACCCTAAAGAATTTCAGGATTATAATAATGTTTTGGTTTCTTGTAATGAAAAGAATAGCTGTGGAATTTATAAAAAGAATAATTATGATGATAAATTTATAAATCCAGTTATAGACAATCCTAATGATTATTTTTATTATAGTATTGCAAGTGGTGAGATAATACCTAAAAGTAATGATAAAAATAGTAATGAATATTTAAGAGCAAATTATACAATAGATATTCTAAACTTAAATAGCTATGAACTAAAAGAAGCTAGAAAGGCTTTAATTGATGCGTTAGAAGTTTATAGAGAAAATTATGAAGAGTATAGTGAGTATATACAATACTTTTTAGATGATGGTCATAATTTTCCAAGCTTGATTAAGTTGTTTATGGAATTATAAATAGATTTATCGTTTATTTTTTAAAGGAACATTGTTTTAAATAAAACTTTCTTACAATTTAAAAATTTATATGAAACATAATGGATAAGACATATTAAATGGCTTTGGAGATACAAATATTATGAGGCTTGATATTGTTAAATAATTTTTATAAAAGCTGAGATTTGTACCATTAGGAAAATCTCAGCTTTTATATATAATATAAGAAATCACTATTTCTTAGGATTAATATATTTATGTTATGTTGAAATATAACATATGGGATAATAGAATTTTTGATGATATAAATTATATTTAATAGCTGAGAGGTGTCATAATACGTGAATAATTTAAAAATAAATGATTTAAAAAAGTATTTAAGAAATAGGAATGACGATGAGTTAATAAATGAGATTATTGAATTAGTAAAACTATATCCAAGTGTTAAAGAATATTACAAAGCTAAATTATTACCCCAATCTGAAGTAGAAATTTTCGAAAAATATAAAAATATTATAAAAAATGAGTTTTTTCCAGATAGAGATTTTGGTAAATTAAGATACTCAAAGGTGAATGAGGCAATACGTGAATATAAAAAATTAACTTCAAACTCAGAGTTAATTGCTAGGCTAATGTTTTATTATACTGAAATCGGTATAAAATTTACAAGAGATTATGGGGATATAGATGAAAAATTTTATATTAATATTGAAAAGTCATATATAAATGTATTAGATTATGTACAAAAATGTGATTTACAGGAAATATTTTCAGATCAGGCTCATGAAGTAAAAGTGAAAGCAGCAGGAATAGGATGGGGTTTTGGAGATAATATGTCAGATATTTATTATGAGTATTATTATGATGATATTAATTAGAAATATTAATAAAGTAAAAGGCATAGACTTATTACTCCTAGTTATAAAAGTTCCTTCATGTAGGAGAGCTTCATAAAATATAACCAAGTGAATTTTCACTTGGTTATATTTTATGTTTAATCATTTTCCATTATCATTAATAGAGTCAGCTAGTAAATTTTCAATCTGCTGCATAAAGTTTATAATATCGCAGATAATAGTTGACCTTGTGCTCATTCTTAAATTTAATGTATCTAATTTATTACCCAAAGAATTAACAATCTCAGTGACAGAGTCAACACCAGTTACTGCACCACTAATCTCAGAGCTTGTACGTTCAATTCCTTTAATTATATGTTGGCTAAACTCTTTGGCTTCAATAGTGCAATCAGTTACTTGTTTGAAATCTTTTTGAACATTTTGAGCATATTCATAGTTATCAGTAATTGCTGTTTTAGAATTTCTAATTTCCTCTCTAAGAGAATCTATGCTTTCATATAATTCTTTAACACTTTTATCAATTCCACTAACTAATTCTGTTGTTGATAAGGATAATTTTCTAATTTCATCTGCTACAACAGAAAAACCTCTACCTGCTTCACCAGCTCTTGCTGCTTCAATAGATGCATTTAAAGCTAGGAGATTTGTATTGCTAGCTATGCCTGTTATACTATTTGACATATTTTGAATGTTTCTAGAGTTATTTTCTAATTCATGAAAAGCCTCTGTAATTGAATCTAGCTGAGTACATGTTCCATTAATTTTATCTGCCAACGTACCCATTTTATTATCTGCTTGCTTTACTGCACTGTCAGAACGATTCATAACATCATTAATTTTATTAGCATATTGACTAAAATCATTAAAATTAGAATCTATATTGTTAATTACATTTTGTATGGCATTGATCTTTGAATATGTATTGTCGATTTCTTTAATGGATTGAGTCACCCTAACTTCTTCATCCATGAATTCTCCAAATTTCTTTTCCATATGTAAAATGCCATAGTTAACATATTTATCGTAATTAGACGCTTTTTCTGTGTTTAATTTGTTATTCTGTTCATCTTGAATATTTTCTTCTTCGTTCTGATTTTTATTTTTTCTAAATTTAAACCACTTCATATCGCATTACCTCATTCTATTCAAATACAGCAAGAACCATTGTCTGATTAAAGTGCTGATCTCTAAGCTGTTCTCCATAACCTGCAAAACCTATATAGTTACCTAAAGCATTGCCCATATTTTTAGCAAACTCATTTAAATACCCATCTGTTTCGAAAAGCATTGATCTTGCCAGACAGTTAACCATAATAGCTAATGATGGATTTGGAACTTCTTTTTTCACAGTAGCAATTGTTTCATTAATTACATTCTTATAATCATCAGGCTCTAAGAGAACCATTTTTGAATTATTATATACTTTCGCGTGATACGACATTCCATTATTTTTAGTAACCATTTGGTTCGCTGTAATATACAGGTCACTTCCAATAATTCTACCTAAAGGATAACTATCTAAATATTTAGGAAGATTTTCAACAGTGGTGTTTAATGCTTGTGCCATAACAAGTGCTGCTGGTTTATTATCATATTCATATACTATACGATTTCTTGTATCTACTTTAGTGGCAGTAAAATAATGAGCAGTTTTTTTATAAATATTTTCTCTGTATAATCTGATTTTACCGCTTAAATTTTTGATGATTACAAAAGCACATGTATTGTTGTGTACTATGCCGTTAAAAGAAACCATTGTTTTTTCAGCCTTACCTTTGTCACCAGCAGATCCGCCAAATAGGGGAATCTTATGTTCATCAAGGACTGAATTTAATGTAGATAAAACTAGTTCTTCACAGCTTATTAAAGCAGTAGAAATTTCAAAGCATATGGTATTAGATTTATCACGAAAATTATTAACACATTTAGTAACTCTGTCTATGTATTTAAGAGGATATTTATCTACCTCTTCTAATATATCAGCATAACATTCAATTCCATCCTCAATCCCCATAACCATCAGTGAATTTTTATAAGCCCCATCCATGCAAAAGCCTGCAAATGTTGTGGAACCAATAATAATACTGCTTTGAAATTTTTCTTTAATTTTCTTAGAATATTCTTCAAAAGGTTCAACATTGGAAAAAAATAAAATTAATTTGGGTGCTTTAAGCCCAAGCGTAGCTTCTGATACTGCTTCATCTAAGTCACCTTTTGAACTTTTTCCTACTTTATAATTCATACGTACCACCTTCTATAATAAAGTGCATAACATTACATTCAATAAATTTTTTATT
The DNA here is from genome assembly GCF_022320765.1 of Clostridium sp. YIM B02569. Taxonomy (NCBI): domain Bacteria; kingdom Bacillati; phylum Bacillota; class Clostridia; order Eubacteriales; family Clostridiaceae; genus Clostridium; species Clostridium sp. YIM B02569. The sequence continues at coordinate 13,450 of NZ_JAKJJX010000020.1, forward strand.
ATGGAAAATTACTCATTATATCAATAAATTTGTCTATTTATTGATAATTGTACGTACTGCATAAATAAAAGTCAATGAAAATATTGGATTATTTACATGATCTTAACCTATAGTTTTGTAAGTACATCTTTATATTTTTCGGCATAATTCTGAGTATACAAAAAATACTTATAATTTAGATCAAGATTTTTGGAAAAATGCTAATTTCAAGCGATTCCTTTTTTATCTCAAATACAAGGAAATGTGTTAAAATATAAAAAAGATTATATCAAAGCGGCAGCTTCCTATTGTAATGAATCATAAAGAAAAAATTATCCGGACAATATGGTGAACAAGTACAGTACTAAGGAAAAAGCACTTGATGAACTTATAACAATAATTATACAAAGCGAAAAAAATATTGAATATTAAGAAAAAACTGAAAATATTTTTGAAATTACAATTATTCTCATAATTGTTATTGACAATTGCACAACATACCGTATAATAGATTTATACACAATGGCTGGTGTTAATCACACCAGCTATTTTTTTACAATAATTTTAACGTTAAAAAATTATACTACAATAACTCTTGGGAATATATTCAAAATAGAAAAGTAAATATTATTATGCATAATATGGCGTAAACATAAAATAAGATTAAAAATATTAACTATATGACAAAGGTGTCTATAAAATCAAGGAAGATTTTATAGGCGCTTTTTTTTGTATAAAACAGGACTAGTGTTAAATAAAAAATTGAAAATTTGGAGGAGATATTTATGATTAAAAAGACATTTTTCAAAAGAATATTGGGGGTAGTAACTGTATTAGCAATGACAGCAACAATGGTTATGGGGTGTAGTGAGACAGCTAAAGTAAGTTCAAATGGGGGAAGTGCAGCTAGTGGAGATACAATTAAGATTGGAGGAGTATTTCCATTAACTGGTGATGTTCCGGCTTTAGGTGCAGCAATGGAAAACGGATCTAAACTTGCAGTAAAAGAAATAAACGATGCTGGTGGCGTTCTTGGTAAAAAGTTAGAGCTTGTTTCAGAAGATGATCAAAATCAAGCAGCAACAGCGCCAAATGCTATTACAAAGTTAATTACACAAGATAAAGTTTCGGCAGTAGTCGGAACATATGCAAGTAAATGTTCAATTCCAATGGCAGCAGTTGCAAAAGATTCAAAAGTAGTTATGATTACTCCGGGGTCAACAAATGAGAAAGTTACTACTGAAGGTGGAGATTATGTATTTAGAGCATGTTTTATAGATCCATTACAAGGTCAAGTTGGTGCAAAATTCGCGTCAGAAAATTTAAAAGCTAAAAAAGTAGCAATGCTTTATGATATTGGTAATGATTATTGTGTAGGTATTTCAAAAGAATTCAAGAAAAACTTTGAAGCGGCGGGTGGTACTGTAGCATATGAAAAAACTTACAATGCAGGAGAAAGTGATTTCAAAGCATTTTTAACTGAAATAAAAGAATTAAATGTGGATGTAATTTATCTTCCAGATAACTACTCAACTGTTGGATTAATTGCAAAACAAGCAAGAGAAATTGGTATAAAGGCACCATTCTTAGGTAGTGATTCATGGAGTGATCCAGGTCTTGTAAAAGTTGGTGGAGACGCCATTGAAGGATCTTACTTTACAGATCACTTATCGTTAAAATCAGATAATGCATCAATTAAAAAGTTCGTTGAAAATTACAAAAAAGAATATAATGGTGATCCTAGTGCATTCTCAGTACTTAGTTATGATTCAGTATACATTTTAGCAGAAGCAATTAAAAAAGCAGGCAGCACAGATGAAAATGCTATTAAAGATGCAATGGCTAAGTTAGATGCAGATTGTGGAACTACACATTATAAATTTGATGATAAACATAACCCAATTAAGAGCGTAGTTATTAATAAAGTTGTAAACGGACAATTTGAATTTGAAACTGAGGTTAAATAATTCTAAAGAAAATTAAATTTTATTGTTTAGCGGCTATATTAATGGGGTAAGCTGTAATTTAAGTAGACCTAGAGATATAGCCTCTTATAAAGGAGAGGTGTACATGAGTACTTTATTACAACAAATTGTAAATGGTATATGCCTAGGTAGTGTATATGCATTAATAGCTATTGGCTACACTATGGTATATGGAATTATTAAATTAATTAATTTTGCTCACTGTGATATTTATATGGTTGGTGCTTTCTTAGGGTACTTTGCAGCAACTGTATTAGGCCTTGGATTTATTCCATGTTTAATTTTTTCTATGGTTTCATGTGCTGTCTTAGGTATGTTAATTGAAAGAATTGCTTATAAACCACTTAGAAATTCACCTAATGTAACATTGTTAATAACTACAATGGGAATGGAACTTATATTACAAAACTTTGTAAAAGCTGATTTTGTTGCAGGTCCAAATACTAGAAATTTTCCACAAGTAATTCCTTTAATTTCTTATAAAATTGGGGCAATAACAATAAGTAATCTTCAAATAATAGCACTTGCTATTACTATTATATTATGTGTTGCATTACAATACCTCGTAAATAAAACTAGAACAGGTAGAGCAATGAGGGCAACTTCTTATGATAGAGATGCAGCAGCATTAATGGGAATAAATATTAATAGAGTAATTTCTTTAACTTTTGCTTTAGGTTCAGCACTAGCTGCCACAGCTGGTGTACTTGTTGGTATGCTATATCCTAGACTTGAGCCTGCTATGGGTGTTATGCCAGGACTTAAATCTTTCGTAGCTGCTGTTCTTGGGGGCATTGGAATTATACCAGGGGCCATGTTTGGTGGACTTGCAATGGGGCTTATTGAGACTTTATCAAAGGTATATATTAGTTCAGGATTATCAGATGCAATTGCTTTTTCAATTTTAATTATAATTCTTATTGTAAAACCAACAGGTTTATTTGGTAAGAAAAACAATGTGAAGGTGTAGGTGATAAAAATGGCAAATAAGATAAGCAAAAATGAAGATAATCCAAGCTTAAGCTTGGTTAAAACCACATATACGAGATATATGATTACAACAGTTGTCCTTGCCTTAATTTATGTGTTTCTAATGTTTCTTGTAAACCAAGGAATAATTGGTGATTATATACTTAGAATTATGAAACAAATTGGTATTTTTTTAATTGCAGCCTTAGGTCTTAATCTTATATTAGGGTTTACTGGTCAATTTACTATGGGACATGCTGCTTTTATGTCAATAGGAGCATATGGATCTGCAATAATGACTAAAAATTTTAATATGCCCTTTCCAATTGCCTTACTTGTAGGAATCATATTAGCTGGAATTTTAGCAGCGTTAATTGGATATCCAATATTAAGACTTAAAGGGGATTATTTAGCTATTTGTACCTTAGGGTTTGGAGAAATAGTAAAGGTAGTAATTCAAAATGTAGATTATGTTGGTGGTGCTAGAGGGATTTCAGGAATACCAGGAAGCACTTCTTTCTTAATAGTATTAATAGGTGTAGCAATTTGTTATGCGATACTAAAAAATTTAATTCATTCTTCAAAAGGTAGAGCAATTATGGCAATTAGAGAAGATGAAATAGCAGCAGAAGCCATGGGAATAAATTCTACTAAATACAAGATGATTGCATTTATTATAGGTAGCAGTATGGCTGGTCTTGCTGGGGGCTTATATGCACACTTTAATTCTTTTATTGATCCAGCAAGCTTTGCATTTTCAAAGTCAATTGAGTTAATAACTTATGTAGTACTTGGTGGAATGGGAAGTTTATCAGGAACTGTAATTGGAACTTCAATTCTTATTTATTTACCTGAATGTTTAAGAGGACTTAGTGAGGTGTTTAAGACATATCGTATTTTAATATATGCTGTTATGCTTGTGCTCATGATGATTTTCCGTCCACAAGGTATTCTTGGAACAAGGGAAATTACAGTAGATAATATAATAAAATTTTTTAAAAAATTCGGGAAAAACTCTACAAAAAATATAGTTCAAAGCGAAAAGGCTGGTGATTAGTATGTCTTTACTTTCAGTAGAAAAATTAACAATAAAATTTGGTGGTCTTACTGCCGTTTCTGATGTAAATATGGAAATTGGGGAACATCAATTAATTGGTCTTATAGGTCCAAATGGTGCAGGTAAAACAACTCTTTTTAATATGCTTACTGGTGTATATAAACCAACAGAAGGAAAAATACAATTAAATGGTGAACGTATTGATGGAACTAAACCTTATGATATTACATCAAAGCATATTGCTAGAACATTTCAGAATATTAGACTTTTCACTGAATTAACTGTACTTGAAAATGTTATGATTAGTTTTAACTTTCAAGCAAAATCTAGTTTGTTTACATCTATTATTAAGACTCCAGCTCACATTTATGAGGAACAAAAAATGAAGCAAGAGGCTTTAGAAATATTAAAAATTTTTAAATTAGACGATAGTGCAGATGAGCTTGCGAGTAATCTCCCTTATGGTAAACAAAGAAGATTAGAAATAGCTAGAGCATTAGCAGCTAAACCTAAGCTTTTACTTCTTGATGAGCCAGCCGCTGGTATGAATCCTCAAGAAACAGTGGAACTTACTGAACTTATTCGCTGGATAAAAAATGAGTTTAAAATATCTATTTTACTTATCGAACATGATATGAAACTTGTAATGAATGTATGTGAATACATTTATGTACTTTCTTTTGGCGAAATTATTGCTAAAGGAATTCCAAAAGAAATTCAAAAAAATCCACAAGTAATTGAAGCGTATTTAGGAAAGGGGGCGGCACAATAATATGTTAAAAGTAGAAAATATTAATATATCTTATGGTGCAATTCATGCGATTCACGATTTGAGTTTAGAAGTAAATAATGGAGAAATTGTAACTTTAATTGGAGCTAATGGTGCTGGGAAAACTAGTACACTCAGAGCAATTAGCGGTTTAAATCCAATTAAATCTGGTGAAATCACTTATGACGGCAAAATGATTAGTAATATTGGAGCACACAAGATAGTATCTTATGGTCTTAGCCAAGTTCCAGAAGGAAGAAGAGTATTTGGTGATCAGACAATAGAAGAAAATCTTTTATTAGGAGCTTATTTAAGAAAGAGTAAATCTGAAATTAAAGTATCAATGGAAGAGGTATTTACATTATTTCCAAGAGTAAAGGAAAGAAGGAAGCAGCTTGCAGGAACTATGTCAGGTGGTGAGCAGCAAATGCTTGCAATAGGGAGAGCGTTAATGGCAAAACCTAAATTATTATTGCTTGATGAACCATCAATGGGTCTTGCTCCTATTGTAGTTGAAGAAATATTTGAAATAATAAAAAACATCCGTAAAGCTGGAACAACAATTCTTTTAGTAGAGCAAAATGCAAATGCTGCACTTCAAATAGCTGATAGAGGTTATGTTTTAGAAACAGGTAGTGTTGTATTAGAAGGATTAGCACAAGATTTATTACATGACGATTCTGTTAGAAAAGCATACTTAGGAGAATAAAAGGATGGTTATATGAAATGATAGTGTAAAGTAAGTTATGAAAAAATAAAAAAGTAATTTACACTATTAAATAAAGGGGGAGGCAATATGGATAGGTTTGTAATTGCAATCACAAGAACTTGTGGAAGTGGTGGAACAACAATAGGTAAAATGATTTCAAAGGATCTTAAAATTAATATGTATGATAGAGAATTATTACGTTTAGCATCAGAGGATAGTGGGATTAATGAATCACTATTTGCAAATGCAGATGAGCATGTTAAAAGTAGTTTACTATATATGGTGTCAAAGAAGGTATATGAAGGTGAATTGATTCCACCAGAAAGTAATGATTTTACTTCAAATGATAATTTATTTAACTATCAAGCTAAGATATTGCGGGAATTAGCAGAAAGAGAATCTTATGTTGTAATAGGGCGTTGTGCAGATTATATTTTAAAGGATAATACTAATGTATTTAAGATTTTTATTCATGCATCTAATGAGTATTGTATTAAACATCAAATGGAAAGGTTATGTATTTCAGAAAAAGAGGCTGCTAAGCAAATTAAGAAATTGAATAAGTATAGAAGAGGATACTATTATTACCACACAGGGAACAAATGGGAAGATGTAAAGAATTATGACTTATCTCTTGATACTAGCAAATTAGGAATTGAAAATTGTATTAAATATATTAAAGAATATATTAAGTTAAGAATGAATTCTTAATAAGGAGATAGTTATGGATAAAATGGATTACAAAATATTAAAGTGTTTGAAATCAAATGCCAGAATTAGAGCAGCCTCTATAAGTAATGAAATTCATTTGTCAGTTTCAGCAGTCCTTGAACGCATACATAAAATGGAGAAAAGCAAGGTAATTCAAAATTATACAATAATAGTAGATCAAAAAAAATTAGATAATGATGTGTGTGCCTTAATGGAAGTTAGTCTTGAACATCCAAAGTTCTATGATAAATTTACTTCAGCAATTAAAGGCAATGATAATATTGTTTCATGTTATTATCTAACTGGAGATTATGATTTTATGCTTAAAATAATTTGTCAATCATCTGATCATCTTGAGAAAATTCATCGTGCAATAAAAAGTATAGAAGGAGTATCAGCAACTAAAACGCATTTTGTTTTAAAAAATATAAAAAATACATTTAGTGTAATACCAGAGGTAGAAGAGTAAATAGGCATATTAAAAATTTGAGGTTTATAATTGATTTTTTTAAAATATAAGAAAAAATTTTGGTAATATAGCAAATAACAATAAAATTAACTGGAATTTTAAAAAATATTGAAAAATATTTCTGCGGGATATACTATATGAATATAGTATTAGTTTCAAAGAAAAACCAGATATACTTTAGACGAAGAAGTCAAATTCAAAGGTCTAAAATATGTCTGGTTTTTTTATTTTAAAAATTTAAGGAGGAAAACAAAATGGAGAATTTAGGTTATTATAATGGAAAGTTTGGATTATTAGAGGAAATGACAGTGCCAATGCTTGATCGTGTTTGTTATTTTGGAGATGGAGTTTATGATGCTACTTATAGCAGAAATCACAAGATTTTTGCATTGGAGGAGCATATTGAAAGATTTTACAACAGTGCTGGCTTATTGGGAATTAAAATTCCTTATTCAAAGGAGCAAGTAAAAGAAATTCTTAAGGAGATGGTATTAAAGGTTGATTCAGGAGAACAATTTGTATATTGGCAAATTACCAGAGGAACTGGAATGAGAAATCATGCTTTTCCTGGAGAGGAGGTTCCTGCAAATCTATGGATTATGTTAAAGCCTTTAAATATTAAGGATATGTCAAAAAAATTAAAGTTAATCACTTTAGAAGACACTAGATTTTTACACTGTAATATAAAAACGTTAAATTTATTACCAAGTGTAATTGCATCTCAAAAAACTGAAGAGGCAGGATGTCAGGAAGCTGTATTTCATAGAGGGGATAGAGTAACTGAATGTGCACATAGCAATGTATCAATTCTTAAAGATGGTATATTAAAAACTGCTCCAACAGACAATTTAATTTTACCTGGTATAGCAAGAGCTCACCTTATTAAAATGTGTAAGTCCTTTAATATTCCTGTAGATGAAACAGCATTTACCTTGAAGGAATTAATGGAGGCAGATGAAGTTATTGTTACTAGTTCAGGTCAATTTTGTATGGCAACTAGTGAAATAGATGGAATACCTGTAGGTGGAAAAGCACCAGAGCTTGTAAAGAAATTACAAGATGCATTGTTAAATGAGTTTTTAGAAGAAACAAAAACAGAATAGGAGGGGGAATATGAATCAACAAGAATTAACAATATTTAATTTGGGAGAGAATTTAGATAATTTAATGAATTTAGACCCTAGGGGATATGGTGTATGCCGCATTTTATATTCTGCAGCAAGAGAGTATACAAAAGAGCCATTAACTACAAATGCAGCAAAAAAATTGGTGAACACCTTAAAAGATGGCGACTTAGTCTATATAATGACTGGTTTTGTACTACTTCCATTTAAAAAGGCTGAGATGGATGGAATTGTTAGCTCTATGATATTAGCTAGAGCTTTAGTTAAAGCTTTTAATGTAAAACCTGTAATAATATGTCCTAAAGATAATATGGAGGCTGTAAAAAATTTAGCTCAAGTAATAGGAGTTCACTTATATGATAGCATAGAGGAATTAAAAGAATATCCTATATCTATTGCAGCTATACCATTTACAAAGGATGAAAATGTAGCTGCCAAGCAGGCTGATGAAATCATAGCTAAGGGATTACCAAGCGCTGTTATTAGCATTGAGTGTCCAGGGGCAAATCCAATTGGTGTTTATCATAATGCAGTAGGACTAAATGTAACTGAATTGGAGGCAAAACAAGATATTTTATTTACTAAATTACAGGGCAAGGGTGTTCTTAATATAGCAATAGGAGATCTTGGAAATGAAATTGGTATGGGAACTATTAGTGAACATTTAGAAGAGTATATTCCATATGCAGCTAAAGGAAAATGTAATTGTGGATGTAATGGTGGAATTGCAGTAGCTACAAAGGCAGATAATATTATTACTGCAACAGTTTCAGACTGGGGATGTTATGGGTTAATTGCAGCAATAGCTTATTTAAAGAAAGATTTAGAAATACTACATACAAAAGAGTTACAAGAAGAAGCAATGGTTGTAGCTTCAAGAAGTGGAATGATAGATATGTATGGATGGCTTGTACCTGCTATAGATGGATTTGGATTATCAATGAATCTTTCAATAGTTAATTTGATGAGAGAATGTGTATCTTATTCTATTAAATTAGAAGATACCTGTGCTACTTGGTTTGATAAAGTTATTGAATTAGGTTTTTATGAAAATGTTGTGTAGGAGCTGCCCACATGGAATGATTTGAAAGTAGTGATATAGGAATAAGTATTAGGAAGGGGATAATTATGGATTATTCTAAGATGAAACCGAGTGAAGTTCGAAATTTAATACGTGAAGGCAAAATTACAGGACCAACTTCAGGAATGTGTGCTGGATATGCACAAGCTAATTTGGTTATCTTGCCAAAGGAGTTAGCCTATGATTTCTTATTATTTAGTCAAAGAAATCCAAAAGCTTGTCCTATATTAGAAGTTAGTGATGTGGGAAGCAGGAGTTTGAGATATATTGCAGAAGATGCAGATATAGCTAAGGATATACCTAAATATAGAGTTTATGAAGATGGAATATTAACTGGTGAATATACTAGTGTTGATCATTTATGGAGAGATGATTTTGTGAGCTTTTTAATAGGTTGCAGCTTTTCATTTGAATCAGAGCTTTTAGAGGCTGGAGTACCTGTAAGGCATATAGAAGAAAACTGTAACGTGCCAATGTTTATAACCAATATAGAGTGTGAACCAGCGGGGATCTTTAATGGAAAAATGGTTGTAAGCATGAGACCTATTCCCTATAATCAAATTGTTAAATCAGTAATGGTCACTGGAGCAATGCCAAAGGTTCATGGAACACCAATTCATATAGGAGAACCTTCTGTTATTGGAATTTCAGACATTAGCAAGCCTGATTTTGGAGATAGTGTTAAAATAAAAGAAGGAGAAGTTCCAGTATTTTGGCCTTGTGGTGTGACACCACAATCTGTGATTATGAATGTTAAACCTAAAATAGTGATTACACATTCTCCTGGCCATATGCTTATAACGGATACTAAAAATATAGACATTAAATTCAGTTAAGAGGCTTAACTCATAACTGATCAAACGGGGGTAATTATGTATAAAGTAGATTTAAATTGTGATTTAGGAGAAAGCTTTGGAAGCTATAAACTTGGTTTGGATGAAGAAGTGATTTCATATATATCTTCTGCTAACATAGCCTGTGGATTTCATGCAGCAGATCCGCTTGTAATGGACTATACAGTAAAATTAGCTAAGGCAGCTGGCGTTAGCATTGGTGCTCATCCTGGCTTTCCTGATTTAGTGGGCTTTGGAAGAAGAAATATGAATGTATCTCCAAAAGAAGCTAAAGCTATGGTGCAATATCAAATTGGTGCTTTAGATTCTTTTTGTAGAGCCCAAGGAATTAAAATGCAGCATGTAAAACCACATGGGGCTTTATATAATATGGCGGGAAAAGATTTAAAACTTGCTGAAGCTATTTGTGAAGGTATATATGAAGTGAATCCTGAACTGATTTTACTTGCATTATCTGGAAGTGAAATGATAAATGCTGCACAAAATATTGGATTAAAAGTGGCAAGAGAGGCCTTTGCTGATCGGGCTTATGAAGAAGATGGATCTTTAGTTGCAAGGACTAAAGAAGGAGCGATGATTGAAGATGAAGAAGTTGCTATTAAAAGAGTTATTAAGATGATAAAAGAAAATAAGGTTACAGCTATTACGGGTAAAGATATACCAATTAAAGTGGATTCTATATGTGTCCATGGAGATGGAGCTAAGGCATTGGAATTTGTAAAAAAAATTAAGCATAGCCTTGAAGCAGAAAATATAGAAATAATTCCACTACACAAAATATATTAATATATAAAAAGAAGGCTTTTTATGGGAGAATATTTTAGAACTTATGTGAAAATAGATTTAGAAGCTATTTTGCATAATATAAATGAAGCAAAAAAACGAATAGAAAAAAGTGTGAAGATTATGGCAATAATTAAGGCTGATGGATATGGACATGGTGCTGCTGAATTAGGTAATTTTCTTAAAAGTGAAGTAGATTATTACGGTGTGGCTACTTTAGAGGAAGCTCTAGAGTTACGTAAAGCTGGAATAGAATTACCTATATTAATTCTCGGATACACCTCACCTAGTCAATATATAGAAGTAGTTAAAAATAATATTACTCAAACTGTGTATAATACTGAAATGGCTAAAGAAATGTCAAAGGTAGGAGAAATATGCAAAAAGGAGGCAAAAGTTCATATTGCTTTAGATACTGGTATGACTAGAATAGGTTTTACTGCAAATGAAGATGGAATAGCAGCAGTTCAGGAGATTTTAACTTTTTCAAATTTAGTAGTTGAAGGCTTGTTTACTCATTTTGCTACAGCAGATGAAGTGGATAAGAGTTATAGTAAATTGCAAATAAGCAAATATGATAAATTTGTAGCTTTACTAGAAGAAAGAGATATAAATATTCCTATTAAGCATATGTGCAATAGTGCTGGAATTATGGAATTTGATCATCATCGCTTTGATATGGTGAGGTCTGGAATAATTACTTATGGATTATATCCATCTGAAGAAGTTAATAAAAATGCTATTACATTAAAACCAGCGCTTCAATGGAAAACCCATGTGATAAATGTAAATAAAGTTGATGCAGGTCATGGGGTAAGTTATGGGAAAACCTATATTACAAAAAATGAAACAAAAATAGCTACTCTTTCTGTAGGATATGCTGATGGATATCCTAGAGCTCTTTCTTCAAAGGGAAGGGTATTGATACATGGAGAATATGCACCAATTATAGGAAGGATTTGCATGGATCAAATGATGGTGGATGTTACACATATAGATAATGTGAAGATTGAAGATGAAGTAACTTTAGTTGGGAAAGATGGAGAAAATATTATTCATGTTGAGGAATTAGCTAATATGGCTGGAAGCTTTAATTATGAGTTTGTCTGCGGTATAGGGAAAAGAGTTCAAAGACTTTACAGAGAATTAGCTTAAATATTATATAGGGATAATGAAAAATAAATAAAATTAGGAAAAAGGTCTAAAGGGGTGAAACAATGATATGGAAAAAAGCAAGTTTAAAGCTAAAATTTCTCAAATAAGTGAAACAGCAGCTTTGGTTGAGTTTGGAAGAAAAATTAGTGAGGATATAAATAAAAAAGTAAGAACCTTTTGTACTTATCTTGATGAGAAACCTTTTTATGGAATGGTAGAGTATGTACCAGCTTTTACAAGTGTTTCTGTCATTTATAATCCATTGGATATGAAGAGTGAATCCCCTTATGAAGTGGTAAAAGTTATTTTGGATAATATAATATCTAAACTTGATTTTTCTTTAGAAGATGAAGAACATATAGTTGAAATTCCAGTGTGCTATGGCGGTGAATTTGGACAAGATATTGAGCAAGTTGCAAAAATAAATAATATTACTGTAGATGAGGTTATAAAAATTCATTCTGAAGGAAAATATCTAGTTTATATGATTGGTTTTGCTCCAGGATTTCCATACTTAGGTGGAATGTCTGAAAAAATTGCGGCTCCAAGGCGTGAATCTCCAAGAATAGCAATACCAGCAGGTTCAGTTGGTATTGCTGGAATGCAGACAGGGGTATATCCTATAGAAACTCCTGGGGGCTGGCAGCTTATAGGAAAGACACCATTAAAATTATTTGATTTAAAGAGAAATTCTAAAAGCCTTTTAAAGGCAGGAGATATAGTTAAGTTTTATCCTATTTCTTATGAAGAATATGTACAGTTAAAGGAGGAAGAATAGTGAGTATATCTGTTTTAAATCCAGGACTGCAGTCAACTATTCAAGATTTGGGAAGACATGGATATCAAAAATATGGGGTTATAGTTAGCGGTGCTATGGATGTTTATGCTATGAGAATTGCAAACATTGCAGTTGGAAATGATGAAAATGAAGGTGTTTTGGAAATTACAATGATTGGTCCCTCATTAGAGTTAGAAAAGGGAGCCTTAATTTCTATAACGGGTGGAAATATTTCACCTACTATTAATGGAAAGAAAATTCCAATGGGAAGACCAGTTTATTTAAAGGAAGACTGTGTATTAAATTTTGGAGCGTGTATAGCTGGATGTCGTTCTTATTTAGCTATAGCAGGCGGCTTTGCCGTTCCAGAAGTTATGGAAAGTAAAAGTACATATTTAAGAGCACAATTTGGAGGCTTTAATGGAAGACCTTTGAAAAAGGGAGATATATTAAATATTGGTACTAAAAGTGTAGCAGCTATTAAAATAATAGAAAAGCTACAAGAGATAACTCAAAAAGGTGAGTTTGTAGCTCCCAGTTGGTATATTGGGGATTCAACAGTAGAAAATATCAATAGCACAATTATTAGAGTTTTTAAAGACAGGCAATTTGATAATATTTCTGATGAAAGTATAAATAAATTTTTTAATTCAGAGTTTAATGTAGACAATAAATCAGATAGAATGGGATATCGTTTATGTGGAGAAAAAATAGAACTTAAAGAAAGATTGGAAATGATATCTGAAGAAGTTTCTGTTGGGACTATTCAAATTCCACCTGACGGTAACCCTATTATTTTATTAGCAGATAGGCAAACTACAGGAGGATATCCTAAAATAGCTCACGTAGTTTCTGCAGATATTCAAAAAATAGTTCAACTAAAACCTAATAGTAAAATTAAATTTAAACAGATTACATTAAAGGATGCTGAAAGGCTGTACTTTGAAAGAGAAAAATATATTGATGAACTAAAAAAAGCAATAAGACTTACAATATTATAATAGGAAGTGAAATTATGATTAATATAGAGGATATAGAAAAAATCATGCAAGTTGTTGATAAATTCGAGGTTTCTCACTTTGAATTTCAACATGAAGATAGCAAGATAATAATAGATAAGAATAAGATATGTGAAGGTTTAGCTGGTACTAATACGTTTACTAAAGGTGAAATTAAAGCTGCTCAGTCTAAAATTGAGAAAAGTATCAATGAGGACGTTGAGCCAGAAATTACAGAGAAGGAATATATTAAAGCCGCTTTTGCAGGGAGTTTCTATTCTTCCAAAGAAAAAAATGAACAAGCATTCGTTAAAGTTAATGATGAGGTAGAATGTGATACTGTTGTTGGGTTGATTGAAGTAATGAAATTATTTAATGAAGTTGAAGCGGGCGTTCAAGGAACTATAGTTGATATATTAGTTAAGGATGGAGAGTTTGTAGAATACGGCCAACCACTATTTGAGATAAAAAGTAAGTAAGTGATTTGAAAAGGAGAAAGATATGTTTAAGAAAATTCTCATAGCTAATAGAGGAGAAATTGCTGTTAGAATTATACGTGCTTGCAGAGAGCTTGGAATTTCAACAGTTGCTATTTATTCAGAAACTGATAAAGATGCATTGCATGTAAAAATTTCTGATGAAGCTTATTGTATTGGTAAAACATTTGTAAAGGATAGTTATCTTAATGTGCAAAATATATTGAGTGTCGCTATACATGCTAAAGTAGATGCTATTCATCCAGGTTATGGTTTCCTTTCAGAAAATACAAATTTTGCTCAAATGTGTGAGGAATTTGGAATTAAATTTATAGGTCCATGTCCTGGAATTATAAGTTTAATGGGTGATAAATCTAATGCAAGAGATACAATGAAGCGAGCCGGAGTGCCTACTGTTCCTGGGACAGATGGAGAAATACAAAATATTAATGAAGCAATAGCAATTGCAAAAGAAATAGGATATCCAGTTATAGTTAAAGCATCAGCAGGAGGCGGAGGTAAAGGAATGAGAGTGGTTAATTCTGAAGATGAATTAATAAGCTCCATTGAAACTGCCCAAAAGGAAGCACAAAACTATTTCGGAAATCCTATGGTTTATTTGGAGAAATATTTAGAGTATACTAGACATGTAGAAATTCAAATAATTGGAGATAATTATGGAAATGTAGTTCATTTAGGTGAAAGAGATTGTTCAATACAAAGGCGTCATCAAAAGCTTGTAGAAGAATCACCATCACCAGCATTAAATGAAGATTTAAGAAATGCTATGGGTGAAGCGGCTGTAAAAGTAGCTAAAGCTGTAAAGTATAATAGCGTAGGAACTGTTGAATTTCTTTTAAATGAGGATAATAATTTTTATTTTATGGAAATGAATACAAGAATACAAGTTGAGCATGGTGTCACTGAAATGATAACTGGCATTGATCTTATGAAAGAACAAATATTAGTAGCAAGTGGTGAAAAATTATCTTTTACTCAAGAAGATGTTAAGATAAATGGATGCGCTTTAGAATGTAGAATAAATGCGGAAGATCCATCTAGAAACTTTATTCCTTGTCCAGGAAAGGTTGAAAATTATTTATCACCTGGGGGAATTGGTTTAAGAATAGATAGTGCAGTTTATCCAGGATACGTTATTTCACCATTTTATGATTCAATGGTATCAAAAGTGATTGCTTGGGGAAGAGATAGAGATGAAGCAATTTTAAGAATGAAAAGAGCATTAAATGAATTTGTTATTGAAGGAGTTAAAACAACAATTCCTTTTCACAAAAAATTAATGGATAATGAAACTTTTAGAAAAGGAAACTTTAATACAAAATTTTTGGAAATACATAAAATCTGTTAATAAATTCTTATAATTTAATTAGACTGCATATTGGGCATGGATGTTTTAGATACCCTTGGTGAAGATATTAATATTAAAGATTACACATTAATATTTTCAATATAGAGGGTTACAGAACTAAAAAAATTCATCTTTACTATAAATCCATATGAAATTAAGACTTTTAGAATAATTTAATATATAGTTATCATTAAATATATAAAATTTCTGGAAAATGTGTTTATGCTAATATAAAGAAGACTTAAAGTGAGCAAATATTTACTTACTTTAAGCCTTTTTTAGTCTTTAGGAACTTTTATTCCAGTAAACTCTGCAGACAACTTTAAAAAATTAATTGAATAGTTTTTATATTCTAAAAAGAACAAAAAAGAAATCTTATCTGCCTGCAAATTTTTTACTTATTACATATATTCTTGTCCTAATCTGTTAGCTGTTAAAATAGCAGAGTAGACATCTTCAGGGGTAACTTCAAATGGCATATTATGTGCAGTATCTTCTTTTGAAGTAGCAGCCTTTGCAACTTCCATAATTTCTTCTGGTTTTATTTCATTGATACCTAATTGTTTTAAAGTAACAGGAAGACCGACTCTAGTACAGAAATCTAATACTTCTTCAATTTCATCCATTGGAGCATTTTCAAGTACTAATTGAGCTAATGTACCAAATGCAACTTTTTCACCGTGGTACATATGATGGCAAGCTGGCAATACAGTTAAACCATTATGGATAGCATGAGCCGCTGCAATACCACCGCTTTCAAATCCAAGACCACTAAGAAGAGTATTAGCTTCAACTATTTTTTCTACTGATTTTGTACAAACTCCTTCTTCTACAGCAAGTTTTGCCTTATATCCTTCAGTAATTAATGTATCATAGCATAGTCTAGCTAATGATTGAGCTGTAATAGTAGTAGTACCAAAAGCACATGTTCCAGCATTAGACTTTTCACAAGCTCTTGCTTCAAAATATGTCGCTAAGGCATCACCCATACCAGATACTAAAAGACGAACTGGAGCTTTTGCAATAATACCAGTATCAACCAAAACTATATTAGGATTTTGCTTTAAGAATAAGTATTTATCAAAGACGCCATCATCAGTGTATAAAACTGACAAAGCACTGCATGGAGCATCTGTAGCAGCTATGGTAGGTACAATCACAACAGGAAGATTTGCATAGTATCCAACAGCTTTAATAGTATCAATAATTTTTCCACCGCCAATACCAATGAGAACAGTTAATTGATTTTCATCACAAATTTTGATAATACGATTTACTTCAGTTATAGAGCATTCTCCGTTAAATAAATCATATTTTACACCTATATTTTTAGCCTCAAAACTTTTATCTATAGTATCTTTTACCCTTTTTAAGCCACTTTCACTAATCAAGCATAATGCTTTTTCACCAAGTACAGATACGTATTCTGCAATATTTTTCAATTCTCCATTACCTTGAATGTATTTACTTGGTGCAATCATAATTTTTGCCATAAAAAACTCCCCCTTAACTCTTTAACAATGTATATTAATTATTATGTCTTAAATTATACCATTTTTATCAGTTATGGTAAAGTTTACATGTATCAAAAGGAAGTAATTAAAGTAATGTTGCATAATACAACCATTGATGATCAAATATTAGGTGATGATGAAGCTTTGATTGAGTAACACAATGCACATTTATATTATAAAATTTACGGAACACACTTTAGATATATAATTTTTCAACAAGACAAACTATATAGGAATTTATAGAAAAACCATTGAGAATTTAAGAAAGAACAATTTAACATATTTTAGTTTAAACTACAATTATTATGATAAATAGAAAGGTATGGTATAATTTTATTCATATAAATATCTCAGATTAAACTTGAACTTGTGAATATAGCTCGCTGAAATAAGATTTATTTTAAATTTTAGAATATATAAATGGGGGGAAAATAAATGGATGAATTATTAAATTTACTAAAGGTTAAACTTTGTAACTGTACTATAAAAGATGAAGAAATTATAAAGATTAAAGTTTATATTGAAAGTGGAGAAAATTCTTTGAATTTAGAAGAATTTCATAAATATAATATGGAAAAGGCTCTTAGAAGTCACTATAACATAAGAGCAGATTTTTGGAAGCTAATGGACGGTTTTATAGAGAAAGAAGAAATTTTTAAAAGAATAATAAATGTATTCTTTGCTATAGGAGGAGAGAGCTTCTTTCAAATAATAAATGGAAGATTTTACTCTGTGGCTAAAACTGTAAATTACTTAAAACCTATGGAACATAAAGAAAAGCTTCTATTATGGCTTATAAAAAATTGTCTTTATCGTAGAAATGTAATAGAAGTAATTACAATCGTTGAAGAAATGGTATTAGAAGACAAGGAAATAATATCAAAAACCTTTTTAGAAGCAGAAGACGAGTTTACTAAATTATCATTAGCAGCCTTAGCAATTAAAAATGACTGTAGTTTACCAGAAAGTGGAAAAGAATTTATAAAACATAATTTTGAAGATGCAGATAATGTAAACAAATATTTAAAAGATAAGCAAACAGCTCTAATTGATTTTTTCTCTTATGCTTGCGATAAAAATGAGGATTTAAAGGAAGTTGTCAGCAATATCATTAGTAAAAGCACTAATAGAAGAATGTTATTTTATGAATTAGTAGAATTTATTTGTTTTTATGATAAAACAGCACAAAGTTATGATATTGCAAATAGATTTAATATTGATAAAAAGCTATATGTACATAGATTAATAAGTATATATGTTAGAGAAGAAAATAAGAAGATACGTGAAGAGATAGAAGAAAGGATAAAAGAAATACCTTTAGTTTTTAGAGAAACTTTTGAAGCTTTAAAGAAAAAGAAGCTTGGTCAAGATAATTTTCATGATTTAGAAGTATTCTTACTTGCTTATTTTATTTATAGCTACTCTAAGGAAGAAGCAGATCTTGAAAACTTAAAAAATGTTATAGGAATAATTTTGAATCTTTTCATATGTACTGATAGAACATTAGAAATTTTAGAGAGAAAAGAAAAAGCTAAAATACTAGAGTATGTATTAGAAGGCAAAAATGAAGATTTATTAGAGGACTTTTTTCATAGGACTGAGAAATTTGATGGACATAGTGGTTATATATGGCGATATCATGGTCTTTGTTTTCAATTAATGTATTCTATAGAGGAAATTAGAGATATTATACATAGATTTATATATATATCAGTTAATGTTGGAGAATATGCCTTAGTAGCTTCAGTTATATCATATGTAACTGGATATAATGATATAAGTTATATAAGTTTTGCAAAAAAAATTTTAAGTGAAGGGATAAATGAAAAGCACTTAATTCTAGTTGCTGATGCAGTTTTAAATCCAAAAGCCAAGGAATATTTAAAAATGTTATGTCATGAAGAAAATACTGAGATTATAAATATTGCAGAGGATTTAAAAGGTGAGTCAAAAGAAGTTGTACTTGAGGCTTTATTTAAAGTTAATAAGGAAAAATATTCTGAGATTTTAGTTAGAAGTTTATCAGATAATTCAAAGTTTATTAGAGATAAAATTGCAGGACTACTTAGTTCTTATGAAGGATGCAAAAAGCAAGTTTTAGGTATATTAGCAAGCAAAAAGACAGCAACCCGAGAAATTGCTGTCAAAATATTAATGAATTTTGATATGAGAGAATTTAAAGCAGAAATCGAAAAATTTGCGGAGAAAGAAAAAAATGAAAAAGTTAAGATTTTACTTTTAAACATTGTAAATGCAGATTATTTAGACACCGAAATACTTGAAAGTGCTAATAGTATAAGTAGTTACTGCAGTGAGAGGCTCAAGAAAACTTCGTATACTGCACCAGAATGGATGGTTGTAGAAGGATTCACAGACGTAAAGTATGAAGATGGAAATGTTTTATCAAAGGATGTAATAACCTATATTATAAGTAAATACTCTCTTGAAAATGTGGTAGAAAGAAATCTTACAGCAGAAAAGGTAATAGAAAGGTGCAATAAGGCTGATTTAGACGCCCTTGGAAGTGAAATTCTAAATCTTTGGATTAATAATGGTGCAGATACAAAACAAAAATGGGTACTAGCTCTAGTTTCAGCAATTGGAGGCTTCAATGTAGTAAGTACATTAAAAACTCAAATAGATGTTTGGTCAAAAACTTCAAGAGGAGCTATCGCTTGTGAGGCGGTAAAAGCTTTAGCTTTAAATGGCAGTGATGATGCCTTGATAATAATAGATAGTATAGCTAGAAAATTTAAGCATAAACAGATTAAAAAAGCGGCAGGAGAAGCTTTTGTGTCAGCAGCAAAGATGTTTAATTTAACTGAAGATGATTTAGCCGATAAAATAATACCAGATTTAGGTTTTAACAAAAGAGGAGAAAGAGTATTTGATTTTGGAAGTAGAAGTTTTACTGCAAGTTTAGGCTTAGATTTTTCTTTAAAAATTACAGATAGTAGCGGAAAAGTAATTAAAACTATGCCAAAGCCCAATAAATCTGATGATGAATTAAAAGCTAAAGAGGCAGCAAATGAATTCAAAGCCTTAAAGAAACAGATGAAAACTATTGTTTCGACTCAAAGTTTAAGGCTGGAAATGGCGCTTACAGTAAACAGACTATGGAAGAAAAAAGATTGGGAAAAGCTTTTTGTTGAAAACCCTATAATGCATAATTTTTCTCTTGGTTTGGTTTGGGGGATTTATGAAGATGGAGAACTAAAGGATACTTTTAGATACATGGAAGATGGAAGTTTTAATACATTTGATGAGGAAGAATATGACCTTATAGAGAATTCTTTCATAGGACTTGTACACCCTTTAGAACTAGAAACAGAAACTTTAGAAGGTTGGAAGCAGCAATTTGAAGATTATGAAATAGTACAGCCTTTCCCGCAACTACAAAGGAAGGTTTATACTGTGACTGAAGAAGAGAAAGAAATGAAGAATATAGAACGTTTTGCCGGAACTAAGATTAATGGGCTTTCACTTGTAGGTAAGCTTACTAAAATGGGATGGTATAGAGGTTCAATACAAGATGCAGGATGCTATTATCAGTTTTATAAGGAAGATGAAAAAATAGGAATAGGTGCAGAGCTTCAATTTGAGTATCTTGGAGTTGGTTATGAAGATGAAGAAACTACTATTTATGAACTTGTTTTCTACAAAGCAAGTACAGTCGAAAGAGGTAGCTATGTTTATGATGAAGTAACTGATGAGAATAGAATTGCACCAATGAAGGTTCCAAAAAGATTCTTTAGTGAGATACTTTATGATGTGGACAGAACGTTAGAAGCTAAGACTGGTTTTACAGCTAATTGGAAAATGGATAGGTAAAAATCATGAGATTATATTTTAATATAAAGCAGGCAGGTTCACGTAAAAATTTTATAACAAAAGAGGAAGTGGTGTTGGAGTGCGTACCTTCAACTTTAAGGGAATTAATTAAATATACAGTTACGAGTAATGTTAGAGAGTTTAATGAAAATATAAAAAAGGAAAGACTTGTAGATTATCTTACAAATAGAGAGATTGAAGATAAAGCTGAAATTGGCAAAGTTTCCTTTGGAAGTATGTATAATGACTCCAAGCAGGATCTAGGCAAAGCACTGGAGTCTGCATACTTAGCATATGAAGACGGAATTTATAAGGTCTTTGTTGGTGATAAGGAGGCAGGAAAGTTAGATGAAGAGATAGAGTTAAAGGGTGATGATACATTAACCTTTATAAGATTCACTATGCTTTCTGGTAGACTATGGTAGTAAAATGGAGGAAGTTGAATGTATTTTGATAACGAAAAGGAAGAAATTGTTTTTAGATATTTAAAAACAATTATAGAAAAAAACTCTTCAGATAAGAATATAGCTTTAGCTAAAGAAATTACAGAAAATATTAATCCACCATATAGAGAACTTGAAAAAAAAGCTGATAGATTAAAAGTGCTTTTATGGGATAAAAGTATAAAGGCGATTGAAGAGGTATTTAAGGGAGAAAATTACAAAAAATTAGAATTATTGCTTCAGGAAGATTATGCAGAGCTTGGTAAAATAATTTGGGATAATGCAAGTAAATATCCTTATTCTATTGGTTATTATAGAAGATCCTACAGAACTAAAAAATCTTCACATCTATATTTAAACAAAAACATTGAAAAGCTAAAGGAGCTTATATATTTAAAGGCTTCAGACTTTTCTTTAGTAAAATATTTTGAAAATAATAAGGAAAAGTATAATGGTATAGGTGTTATTTCAGATATTATAGCTGTTGAGCTTGACAGGAATGATAATGAGGTTTTAGAAAAAATAAAAGAAGTAATTTATAGTGATAATAATACTTCAATAGTGACTAGGGAAATCATAAGAGGATTGTTAATGAGTGAAAATGAAGAAGCTCATAGAATCCTTGGAGACCTTTTACTTGCAGCAAAACTTCAAGAGGGTTTAAGGCAGGTTATAGTCGAAAACTTAGATGAAGGTTGTAAAGAAGCCTTTATATATATGTTAAAACTTATAATAGATAATAATTTAATTAGATTTTCTTCTGTAGTAAGAGGTTTTAGTGTATGGACAGGATTATATTTAGAAGCTGAAAAACCAAAGCTCATATTAAAATGCTTTGAGGCTGTATATAGGGTGTTAAAGGATAAAGAATATCAAGAGGAGTGCTTAGCTTCAGATGATAATATACTTTTATATACAGGTATTTGGTCTGTTGCCTTTAATGAACTTGAAGATGCAAAAGAGGTATTAAATGAACTATTACATGGAAAGGTAAAATATAAGAAATTAGCAGCACTGCAGTTTTTAAGTCAAATTCAATTTGAAACTTATAAGCATAAAATTGCTTGTGAAATGTTAGAGGATGAAGATTTAGAAGTTGTAGGTTCGGCTTTGAAAAATATATTTACAGGTATAAATGCTTATAGCTTGATTTATAATAAAAATTTAATTAAACCTTATGTTGAACTAGGAGAAGCTTATTATGGAGTAGGACTTTTTAATAAATTGAAAAGAGTACTTGATAATATGCCTAAAAAGGAAATAACCTTTAAGGAATCCTTATTTCCATGGATAAGCTTTGAACTTACAAAAACAGAGCTAATGGATAATATGCTTTTAGCTGTAGGTATGAGCTATAATGATGAAATACTTGATATATTGATTGATTATAAGGATAAGATGAGTGTTCAGGCTAGAGAAGTTTTAGTGAAAAAATTTTTAAAGGAGCCTGAAAATCTTAAGCAAAGGAATGCTCTAATAGAAGCTTGTGGAGATAGGGGGCAATCTGTTAGAGAAGCAGCTTTTAAGACTATTAATGCTCTAGAATTGAACAGGGAAGATTATGTATATATAGAGGATTTACTTAAATATAAATCTGGAGATTTGAGAAAAAATGCAATAAAGCTGCTATTAAAACAATCTAATGAGGAATTAATGAAAAGTATTAACAATCTCATAAATAGCAAAGATGAAAATAAAAAGCTGGCTGCCATAGATATTGTAAATGCTATTGAAGGTGATACAAACCATAAACCTATCTTTGAGGAGAGCTTAAAAGCCGTAGCTGCTATGGAAGATGTATTGCAGAAAGGTAAACTGCTTACGGAAAACATAGGTAATGATCAAAAAGAAGGGAAAAATTTAAATAACGGCTTTGGATTATATGATCCATCAAAAGATTATGAACCTATAGAAATTAAAAATAATAATTTTGATATTCAAAGCAAGTTCTGTTCTACAGAGGAGGAAATTATTAAGATAGTTAATACTTTCAGCGGGCTAATAGATAAAAACAGAGACTTAGAATATGAGACAACACGCTGGGATGGAAATAAAGAGATGATTATCTTAGGCGGCTCTTATTATCTTCAGCCTTTTAGCACAGAAAGTAGGAAATTAAATAATTACCCATTAGCAGAAGAAATTAGGACAGCAGCAAGGAATATTGGTTTAGATGCTTGGAAGCTTTTAGAGTTAAATTTTTATATGAAAGCTGTTCATTTTAGAAGGTATTCTGCTAATAGCAAATGGTATGATGAGTTTTTAGAAATGAATTTTAATTATGGAACAGTTAAAAAGCTTAGTAAAAGTCTAGAGAAAATAAAATATTATCAGTTGATAAAAGATTACTTTATTTTGTTAGCAGATGAAATAGAAAAAGATGAGATCTTTAATATAAGCAAAACAATAACAGAATATATATATACAGTGATTCCAAAAGATAGACATACTAAAAAATATTCAGAAGGAAGCTACTATAATAGTGGTACTAGAATAAAAGCGTATTTTTCAGCAGCAAGTGAAATTAATGATTGGCTTTACCTTCTAAAAAATAACTCAGAAACTGATGATAAGTTTAAGGAGTATTTTAATATAGCCTATAATTATTATAAAGCTAGTGAGTATAACGTTAACGGAAGCTTAGAAATATATGATTTTGGAAAGGCTTTAGACCTTGATATTATAGATGAAAATGAAGCTTTAAAAGAAATTATGGGAAGACCTAATAGTAGTCAAAATATTGAATTATTAACTAGTGTACACAAATATCATAGAGAAAGAGTTATAAAATATGAAAAGTTATTAGAACTTGCAAGTAAGGCTGTAGAAGTTATAGGTGAAATAGAAGTAAATAGGGGAGAATTAGATACAGAAGTAACCCTATTAGCTTCGAAAGTAAAAAAATGCTATGGAGTAAACATTTTTGCTTCAATAATATTAGCATCAGAGAAAGATACTTATATTAGAGGCTATAATTTTGTGAGTGGAGATTGTACTAAGAAACAAATCTTAAGTCATTTATTAAAATGTTGTTATCCAAAAGCAGGTGAAACAGCTGAAAATTTAAAGAAGTTCTTAAAGGGTAAAAAAGTAACCAGTAAACAGCTGATTGAAGCAGCTATGTATTCACCTGGATGGTTAGATATAGTAGCTGAATATTTGGGCTATGAAGGACTAAAATCTGCCTGTTGGTACTTCCACGCTCACGTTAATGATTATTTTTCAGATGAAAAAACTGCTATTGTAGCAAGGTATACACCTATAACAGTTGAAGATTTAAAGGATGGAGCATTTGATCAGGAATGGTTTAAAGAAGCATATGAAACTCTTGGAGAAAAGAACTTTAAGGTGGTTTACGATAGTGCAAAATATATTGCAGGCGGTGCTCTACATAAGAGATCTCAGCTTTTTGCAGATGCAACACTCGGAAAACTTGATTTAGAAGAAGTTAAAAATAGAGTTAAGGATAAGAGAAATAAGGATTATTTGCTTACTTATGGATTAATTCCAGTTAAGAATAAAGAAGATGTACTAGATAGATATGAATATATTCAAGAATTTATTAAGGAAAGTAAGAAGTTTGGAGCACAAAGACAATCAAGTGAAAGAAGAAGTGGAAGTATAGCATTGCTTAACCTGGCTAGAAATGCTGGCTTTTCGGATATAAATAGATTGATTTGGAATATGGAAACTTTAAAAATTCAAAGTGTACTAGCTTATTTGGAGCCTAAAGCAATTGAGGAAGTTGAAGTTCAGCTTGTAATTGACGAATTTGGACAAGCGGATGTGGTTTGTATTAAGGCAGGAAAAGCATTAAAGAGTATACCAGCAAAGCTTAAGAAAAATGAGTATATATTGGAAATAAATCAATTAAAGAAGGATCTAAAGGATCAATATGCAAGGGCAAGAAAAAGCTTTGAAGATGCCATGGAAAATGGGGAGATATTTAAAGGTGTAGAACTTATTGAGTTATGTAAAAATCCAGTATTAGCACCAATAATAAAAAGTCTTGTTTTTAAAACTAATGCTTTTATAGGATATTTACAAGAAAATAGTTTGATAAATTATAAAAATGAGGTATTTAAGTTAAAAGAAGATGATGATATTATAATTGCTCATCCACTTCATTTATATGAAGCTAAAGTTTGGAGAGATTATCAAAAGGATATATTTGAAAAGAAAATTGTGCAGCCTTTTAAACAAGTATTTAGAGAACTTTACCTGCCAAATAAAGATGAGCTAAAGGAACAGACTTTATCGAGAAGATATGCAGGCCATCAAGTACAGCCTAAAAAGACTTTGGCACTTTTAAAGACTAGGGGCTGGATGGCAAGCGATGAAGAAGGCTTACAAAAGGTATATTACAAGGAAAATATAATAGCAACTATATATGCCTTAGCAGATTGGTTCTCACCAGCAGATATAGAGTCGCCTACAATTGAATTTGTAAGATTTGAAGATAGAAAAACCTACAAGCTTTTAAATTTAGAAGAAGTATCAAAATTGATTTTTTCAGAGGTAATGAGGGATTTAGATTTAGTTGTAAGTGTAGCTCATGTTGGAGGAGTAGATCCGGAAGCAAGCATGTCAACTATTGAAGTAAGAACAGCAATTGTTGAGGAAATTTTAAAGCTTATGAAGTTAAGCAATGTTAAGTTAAAAGGAACTCATGCTCATATTTCAGGAGTCTATGGTGAATATACTGTTCACTTAGGAAGCGGTATAGTTCATAAGATGGGAAGTGGTGCTATTAATATAATTCCTATACATTCTGGACAAAGAGTAAAATTATTCTTACCATTTATAGACAGTGATCCAAAGAGTGCGGAAATAATATCTAAAATTGCTATTTTAGCAGAAGATAGTAAAATAAAAGATCCAAGCATACTGGAGCAAGTTGTATAATTTTCAAAAATTTTAACTTGCGGAGTGGTGCTGAAAATCAGTAACACTCCGCAGAATAATTGATATTGCAATAATTAATAGAGAATAATACAACATTCCCAATATATATAAAGAATTTTTATTAGAAATCAATGGAGCAGAATTAAAATACCAATTGTAATTGTGTATCACGATGCTGAATATATGAAAGTATTATCTAAAAATATGGAAGATTTCATTTTTAGAGGCCTTTTAGAATGTGGCAAAAATATAGAAGATAATGAAATTGAGTAAAGTACGCATTAGTGAAAGAGGGAATTATATGATTCAAAAATTGATTAAAGAAAAACAATATGATGAAATTATTAAATATTATACGAGTGAAAATATTAATGAAACAGATAAGTTTGGAAGAACAATACTACATAATTTAATTATTAATAAATTACCACTAGATATATTTAAAGATATGATAGCTAAAGGAGCCAATCCCTATTTAAAGGATAAATCTGGACAAAATGCTATGATAAAAGCAATTAAATTTAAAGATGTTGATGTCATTAAGTATTTGATAAACTATGGATTTGAACTTAATTCAGACATTGGAATCATTGATACACCGTGGTTTTTTGCAAGGAATGATTGTAATATAGCAGATTTACTCATAGCTACACATAATTCCATTCGTCTTAGACTCTATGAAGAGGAGAAACAATTAATTGATGATTTATTATATGATGAAGAATGTTTTAGTAAGCTTGATAAATTGAATACTTCAGAACTTATACATGGTTATATTTTAGGATTTAACTATGATGATGATCTTAAAACAATTAAATATTTGTTAGAAAAGCCTATTTGTAAAGAAATTACAGCAATTGAAGTCTTTCAATTAATTGATGGGAGATATCTGCTTGAACATGAGAAATCAGAGTATGATGAAAATGCATATGAGCTAATCAAATATATACTATTAAAATATCCACAAATTAATAATTATTATGAACTTGGGTATTTGTAAAAGTTATATTTGCTTAGAACTAAACTCTGTAATTTTGCTATAAGTGAGAATACTGTTATAGACCTAAAAATTTACATAGAAAGTGGAGAAAGTTCTTTAAAATTAGGATAAGTTGGAGAATGAATGGGGATAAGTAAAAAATCGTAAGATTCTTATGCAAGTCTATTGATGAATTAATTGAAAAAGAATTTGCACGAGATAATAGAGAAATATAAAAACCTATTAGAAGATTGGAGTGAATAAATAATGAAAAAAAGCATTTTACCAATACCGACGCATCTTAAAAATATATTAATTCCTAAAGGAGACAAGAATGATGAATTTTTTGTGGCAGGAGATATTGCTTGTACATGCGGAAACAAAGAATTTTCTTTAAGTTACCTTGGAGCATATGAGAACGAAATTATTACATTATGTGAATATGAAGGCGTTTTTTATTTAGCAATAGAATGCAAATGTAAAGAATGTGGGAAAGTACATTTAATATTTGATGATAATCTTCATGGTTGGAATGGATTCGTTTGTGGTGACGAATCTGGATTTAAGGGATATGAAGATTTTCCAATGGAAAAATTTAAAAAATTATGGAGATGCCCAAAATGTAATGACGAGCACCATGAAGTATCAGTAGCCATTTCATCTGGAGGTAAAGAAGATTTCTTAGAAAATTGTGAAGATACAGAGTTTAGTGAAGAGGACTGGGTAAATGCTTTTAGTTGGATTACAATAAGCACAAGGTGTACAAATTGTGGTTTTATAGATGAAACCTGGATTGATTATGAAACTATGTAGAAATTGCCTAATATATTAATGTTAGAGTGGTAAATTAAAATAGTATATTGGCGGATCAGGAGAGAAATATGATTTATTTTACATCAGATTTACATTTTAATCATGAAAAAATCATCAAGCACACAAACAGACCATTTCATACGGTAGATGAAATGAATGGAAGATTAATAAAAAATTGGAATAATGTTATAAGACCTAATGATGAAGTTTATATTTTAGGGGATTTTACTATGAAAGGCGGCATAATTGCCAATCATTATTTACAATTATTATGTGGTACTAAATACTTAATAAAAGGAAATCATGATAATTTTATTGACGACAATGCTTTTAATAAAGACTTATTTCAATGGATTAAAGATTATCATGAAATTAAATATAGAAATTATAAATTTGTACTGTTTCATTATCCTATACTGGAATGGAACAAAAAAGGGCATGGTTCTATTCATTTACATGGACATATACATTCAGATATTACATATAATCTTGAAATGCTAAAAAATGAAGTAAAGAGATACGATGTAGGTGTTGATGCAAATAATTATATGCCTATATCAATCGAGGAAATTATTAAAACATTAGGGTAGAAGATTATGAATATATTTATATTCAAAACAAGTTTTAGCAAAGGTAGCACCTAAAAATGTATTGATTTATTGTTCTCAAAATTTTAATTTTATGAGCAATATTTCTTATATTTAATATATTAGGAGGGAAGACTGTGGAAGATTTAATTATAGATAACAATATTTTTAAAATCAGCAATTATCATATGAATGAGTTTTATGGTATATATATTGATGCTGATTTCCGCCTAAGCACAGGCCATATGTGCTATTTACCATCAAAGAATCAAATATTCTTTAGTATAAATAATTATAAAGATGCATCTAATATTGCATCACATTTAGATCAGCTAGAGAAATATAAAGATAACTTTTGCTATATTAAAATGGATGTAGAAACTTTACAAACCACATGTTACTGCGAATCTGAAGGAGTACCATATGATCTGTTCCAAGGGCCAAATGACGAAATTTGGTGCGTAATTGGATACTCAAAAACCTCTTTAAATAGGGTTGTATGTTTGCCAATAGGGGATAGGAATGATATTGAGGATTGTAAACTAGTGGCATCAGTAGCTGAACATATTTTTAGAGATGGAGATAAGATATTATCTTATACTGATGGAACCTTTAATAAAAAACCTACAAAGCTAGGAGAATATAAATTTTCTAAGACTAAACACTTTCAGTCAGTAAAGCGTGTGAAAATAGAAGAGCCATCGGTAAGTAGATGCTTGTATAATGAAGAAGGAATACAAGCTTTTTCAACAATTGATGAAAATGTGATATTGCATCGCTTGCTTGATGATAAAGGAGTATCTATTAAGGAACGTAAAGTTTATGTAGAAGGTATATTTTTGGATGCATATTTTGAAAAGAATAGTCCTGTTATCAATTGGAAAAATCATGAGACAGTTGAGGTGACAGCAAATGGCGGAAGCATATTTCATGTAGAAAGACCTAGCGAAATATTCTATGTAGTTTATGGCATTGACGGTGAACGGATAGAAGAAAAGAAGTTATTTGAATTTACCGAATTATGTTCTATATATTATATGGAAAGTGTGAAGTTAGATAACGATACATATGCATTAACTTTTACATATGGCAGCGATGATGAACCAACAAAAGGAGGTAACGGCTGGCTTGTAGTTAGATCTGGAGAGCTTCTGGAGTGTTGGTTACAGCATAAAGATAAAAAGAGTTATATTGATCAAGTTACAGGGAGAAAGATTACACTTAATATGGATAATGTAATACTTCGTAAATTCAAGGCTTGTGGTAGAAGTTATTCAATATATTTTGATGGAATAATTAATAGTAAGCATAGAAATAGAGCGGTAGTAGTAATAAAGAGCCTTATTTAATATAAAATATTCTTGTGAAAATTTTACAGTAAGGAATGATTCAATGTATATAAAGTTCAAATGGGAGTGGTTTAAGAATGGAAAAGAATACGATACGTATATGGAAATCGTAAATGGATATGCTGAAAGACAAATAATGATATGTGATAACAGATATATAGCATCAAATAGAGAAGATAAGGATATGGGATTTTTCTTAGCAGAAGGCTTAATTGAAACAAATGAATTGGATGAAATAGTAAGCAAAAATGAGTTTGAAGAGGTATGGTCTATTCATAGCAAATGTCTTTTAGAAGATTGGTTGTGTGCTAAAGAATACTTCACTAAAGGAAAAGAAGTAGAAGGAATATTGAAGGTGTTTTACCCTCAAGGAGTGATTATAGAACTAGAAAACAGAGCAATTGCTATTGCTGATTACGAGGAGTGTGCCAGAAACTCAGCAGCAAAGAACTTATATCCTAATCACGTAGTATCTGCAAAGGTAAGAGATTATGATGAAAAAAACATGTGGATAATCCTTGAGGATGCAAAAGTGCAATTATAGACGGCAAAAATCAATTAAAATACCTAATTAGGCATATATGGATTAAGATATCGTTGAAGATTCGGATGCATTCTTTTTTATCATTATAGTCAAGTTAACATAGGGAGGTGTTTAATGGAAATTACAGGATTATGGTCTGTAGGAAGTATTTATTATGGAAGTTTTGAAGAATCTTTTGTGGCATTTATGGAGAATGATTTAGGCTTTATTTATTATATGAACATACAATATGATGAAATTGAATTATTTAAATGGAAAATAGATGATTTTGAAGCTTTAAGTATAAATGGAATTGAGGTTTATTCATTTCAGGATGAGGCTTTAAAGGAAGTTAATAAGAATAATATAACAAATTTGAAAAATCTTAAGGTTAAAAAGTATAAGAAAACAGCATTTAATAACAAGGAAATTGAAGTATTAGAATTTTCACAACCATTAGTACTAGAAGATATGGAATTCGGATTAGAAGAAAAAAATGTTATAAGCAGCCATACTTATAAAAGGCTAATTCAATTGATTGGAGACAATTTACCAGAAGAATATAAAATAAATGTATATCAAGAAAATCACTAATTTTTATAATAATGAAATGGAGAAACATGATAATCTTGAGAAAAGAATTACAGCCACCTAAAATTGACGAAAATCTAGTAAAAGAACTAATACAGCTTATTGAAGAAATTTCTGATTTATCTCACGAATACTATGAAGAATATTATGAGAAAAATGAAAAGACAATTTTAAATGATAAAATAGATCAGCTTAATTCAAAGGTTCATAAAGAATATGAACCTTTGGATTTTCAAAATTATATAGGAGCCATGTCACTTGAGGAGTTTGCTAAAGAGATATCATTACCGAATCCGCCAGTGGTAAGTGACATAAGTGTTGAGGAAGTAACTAAAATAGTACAGATGATTGTTGAACTTAAGTCACCAGAAGGAATTGAAGAGGTGGAAGAAGTAGGCGACTATATATGTTATTACATAGATCTATTAGAAAAAAGCATTCCTCATGATAATATTTCAGATTTAATATATTGGTATGATGTTGAGTAATATGGTCATGAATCAAGTGCAAGAGAAATTGCAGAGAAGGCCTTTAAGACAAGAAAAGTTATTAATTTATAGAGTGGAATACTTGATTAAAAAGTTAGGAAAGGAAAGAAAAGATGAGAGATACTATTGTGAATTTAAACCTTCCACAGGAGGCAAAAGAATTCTTATTAAAAACAAAGATAGAAGAAGATGAATTTGAATATATAAATATTAAATTTTTCAGTGAAGAAAATGGTTTCTTATGTGATGTGGTGGAATGGACAAAAATAAATGATTTAACGCTAAAAGACTTAAATGAAGATTATGTGGAAGAATTTTTAGGAGAGCTTGAAAAATTTAGAGACTATCACGTTATTGCTGAAAATTTAGATAGTGGAAATTTAATAGCAATGCAAGAAGGTACAGGTGAAATTTATGAACTTGAACATGAAGTTATAGAGGAAATAGTAACATATTTCGTTAACTCTTCTTTTCCTAAAGCTTATGAGAGTATGAATTACTTTAAGGAAATTAAAGATAAAGTCTTAAGATTTAGAAAACA
This sequence comes from Clostridium sp. YIM B02569, assembly GCF_022320765.1. Lineage (NCBI taxonomy): Bacteria > Bacillati > Bacillota > Clostridia > Eubacteriales > Clostridiaceae > Clostridium > Clostridium sp. YIM B02569. The sequence goes on from NZ_JAKJJX010000020.1 coordinate 45,280, forward strand.
AGAAAGCGTAGAAAAAATTCAAGAGATGTTTGAAAGAGATATGCAAAAATTTATCTTAATAGACAGTAAAGTAGTTATTGACGGTAATGAAAATAATAAGCAGTTTTGGAATGGAGTATTATTCAGCTTTAAAGAATGGTGTTTTGACTAATGTTTATGAAGGTGTAGCATGGATAAAAATTCAGAATCTAAAGTTGAAAAAGGACTAAAATTTTTTAATAATAGGGATTATGAAAAGGTAGTACTATATTTTAATAAAGTTTTAGATATAGATAACAGCTATGCAGATGGATATTATTTAAATATGAAGATAGCTTAAAATACAGGTGGTAATTATGAGGAAAGAATTGAAAGCAAAACTAGAAAAAATAAAAAATATTTTAGGTGATGGTTGTGAATATATTGTTTTAGCGCATGTAGAAGAAAATTTAAATAATAATTTAATAAATAATTATGAAACAAGCCTAGGTGTATATTACGAAATAAAAAATAAATATGATTATTTAAGATTTGCAGATGTAATATTTTGGGTAGATGAAGAAACTTTTAACGAGCGTCAAATATACCTTATGCTTTATGGGGTTTCAGGGAAAAAAGAATGGATATGTATTGGAGAAGTTGAACCATATCCACTGTTGCTCAATATAAAAACAGGTATTGTGAGTTGTATTGTAAATGAACCTGGATTAAAGTGCGAAATGAAAGAATATGTTATGTTCGAAGAGTTTATGAATAAATATGTATTAGGATAAAAATACTTAGAACTTGGAACTGATAAAGAATGGTATGAATTTATGAAGGAACATGAAATATTTTGTGAGGTGGAAAATGATTAAAGAAGATAGGGAGGTTATAAAAAAATACTTTGAAATTTTAAGTAATAATCATCCCGAAAAATTTGAAATAGAAAAAATGCTTAATGAGAATGGACAAGCTATTGTTCCAGAAGATATGAAGAATTGCACTGATGAGAACAATAGCTTGTAGAATCAAATGTCTCAGAAGAAGATATTTTCAAATTAGAGGAAAAGATCAATGTAAAATTACCATCTTTATATAAAGCATTTATTTCTACATATTTTCATATGTTTGAAGAATTAGATGGAGTTTTAGATGATTTCCATTGTGAGGATGGCAAGGAGATTTATGTTGATATATTGCCTCAACCATCAAATAAGCCTCTAAAGGTTATAGAAAATGTTTATAAAGAATGCGAAGAGATAATAGGATTCGGGTATATACCAATTGGAGATTTTAACGGATGGGGTCCTCTTTGCTTTGATGTATATAACAGCTATAAGCTTGTATGGCTTGATCATGAAGAATACTATAGTTGTGAAACCAGAGAAGAGCTAGAAGAATTAGGAGAAACAATTTTGGATAATTTTAAAGAATTTTTGGAATGCTTTTTTGCTGGAGTTACACATAACTGTTAAATTGGGGAGAAAAAATGGAAATAGAAAGTGTAAAGATTATTAATGTCAAAAAAGATTATATGGACTCTATTGATGGACAAAAGAAATTAATAAATATTATAAATGGCAATGTTAACTGTGATGAAATGATAGCATACCAAACAAGTGATTATGTTGTAAGTGAAATTTTTCGTGAAGATTATTATATTAAGAATTACGAGAATGATAAGAAATATAAAAAAGAAAAAGTTATTCATTCTTTACTATTTGGAATAAGCGATTTCAATTATAAAAATAGTGCATTAGAGATTGAACTTGGAATAGAAAATCTTACAGAAGAACAAATAGCAGAAAAAGTAGTTGAAATCTATGGCATAAATAAGAATGATAAAGAAGAAATACAAATGATAGCAAATAACTTCACAAATCATGATAATGTTGATTTAAAGTACATATCCATAGAAAATATTCAAAATATAATTTCAGATTTAGAAAAACTGAATATAGAAGGCTTATGCAAAAGTATAGAAGAAGAACTTAAATCGCAGGGAATTTCCTTTGATGAAATTGGCGAAAGAGATATGGAATTTATTAATTTACTAAAAGAATTTTATACAGAAGCGCTGAAAGATAGCAATGGCATAGTATATTCGTTAAGTGATACTTACGATTTTTGTGAAGAAGATTAGCTTTGCATATATAAATAATATTTTAATGAAGTATAGGTAGATGAGGAGTGTTAAGTAAAATGGGATTGGAACAGCATTTAACGGAAAAAATAAGTAATGTGCTTTTAGATTTAGGCTTAACGTATGAAGTTATTGATGATTTTAAAGAATATGTGGAAGGCAACATCAAAGAAGAGGATTTCTTTAATAAACTTCCTAGTATAGATATGAAACAGTTAAAGAGTGATGCACTAGATGCTGTAGTTAGTGCATATCATTCTTTAGTCAAGCATAAAGCTAATGAATATTTATCAAAATATTTAAGAATACTATTTAAAATGGGCAAGTCTTCTTTATTTTTTGTCTTAGATAAGACAAGTTATTATAAACCAACTTCTTATTATAAAGAGTTTTTAAAATACGGTTTAAGTCCAGTCTTTGTTATAGCTTATTATGCCACGTCTATCACTGAGCAGGAAAGAACTTTAGATCGTGGATTTATTTTGTTTTATGATAGTCTTTATGAAAAGTATAGAGATTCATTTTTAGAAGCTATTAAGATAAGCGAAATAAATGAAAAAGCTATAATAATAACTTATTTAGCTTACAAGGAAAAAGATAAAGAATATTTCCAGTGGTTAGAAAATGACATGATTGAATCCATAGGAAATTTATTTAATAATAGTATATCTGAAATGCAGAAAGACGCATTAATTGAATATTTAAAGGAAGGAACTTCCAATCTGCAAGACATAGTGGAAAATTTAAAGAATGATAGCAGATTAGTAGTAAACCTTAATAAGTATATTTTTAGGTTTTTGATAGGAACTAGTTGTACTATATGCGTTGAATCTGAAATATCAAGAAGATTTACTAAATTTGCTGCAGAATTTGATTATAAAGAGTTCTTTTACGATTTACATAACTATCTAAAATATAACAGATATAATGTAATATCAAACCTTGTGGATGCGCTTCAAATTAAAAGAGAATCTTACATCGCATGGCTTGGAGCGTCTAACAATTTAAATTATAACTATACCTATGGAAAAGAATTAAAGGAAGAAGCAGATAAACACATAGAAGAATTTAAAAAAGCTACAGAAATGTGTTTTGGCATGAATAAAGCTTATATGGCCTTCCTTCTTTGGCAAAAAGGAGAAGGTAAGGAATTCCTAAATGATGCAGAAGATGCTTTTATACATGAATTTTCTACGTTTATGGACAAGAATGGTATTGAAAGAGAGGTTTACGAAGATTTTATACAATACTTAGAAGGAAATATCTCTTTTAGTGACATAGATAAGTCGTTGGAAGGCTTATTTAGAAAACGAGATATGTACATGTCTTCATTTAATTTTTCTAAAATTCTATTTTGGCTAAAGGATCAATCTTTGATGTTTTCAAGGGCCATGGATATATTTATTGCCATAGGAAATCCAGACATATTAAGAAATATGTATAATGATTATCTTAAATACGAGGGAAAAAAAGCATCAGAAGATGATTTGAATTCTTACATTGAACTACTTGTAAATTGTGGAGCATCTATTAAAAACTATATATGTTATTTAGGACATTGTGCATTTGGTAATTACGTCAGAAATAGCTTAAGCAGCCAAGCAGTTAAAATTATAGAAAAGTTAATTGAAACAAAGGAAGAAGAGGTAATAGAAAATATCACTAATTGTGATGCTGAAAGTAGAAAGGGAATTTTAGAAACTTTAAATAAAACTCTTGAGGAGACTAAAAGTGCAAAAATTCTTATAGAGTATTTAGGCGATTCATCTAAAGTCGTAAAGGAAACAGTAATAAAGCTTTTAAGCCCAAGCAAGATAAAGCAGCAGATGGTGATAACTAGCTTAAGTTCAAAAAAACAGGCAGTTAGGGAATCGGCAGTAAAGGTGCTTTTAAAGAGCGGTGATGAAAAAGTTATGGAAGCCTTAAACAAAGCCTTAGAAGTAGAAAAAAGTGAAAAGATAAAAGCGCTTATAAGGGAAGCTTTAAATCTAGAAAGTGCTTTGGAAGAAAAAAATGAAGAATTAGATATTTTAAAATACTGTAAGCAGGGTTTAAAAGGTAATAAAGCAGCAACTCTAAGATGGCTGAATTGTGATACTTTGACAAAGATAAAGTTTAAGGATAGTGAAGCTTATGCAGAAAGTGAAATTATAAAATATATGCTTGTATGTTATGCTTCCTGTATTGAAATTGGATTAAGTAGTGAAGCTTTAAAGGTAGGAGAACTTTTAGATAAAAAGGACTTATCTAAACTTGCCTTAGAAGTTCTACAAAGGTGGCTGGATGCAGGTGCAGAAAGTAAGAAAAAATGGGTACTACCATTTGCTTCAGTTTATGGAGACTATGAAGTGATAAGTTTAATTAAAAAGAATATAGAAGAGTGGCCTAAGAATTCAAGAGGTGCAATAGCTAGTGAAGCAGTTAAGGCTCTTGCTCTAAATGGAAGTAATGAGGCTTTGATAATAGTAGACAATATATCAAGAAAGTTTAAATTTAAGCAAGTTAAAAATGCAGCAGCTTCAGCTCTTAAATTTGCAGCAGAGCAAATGGGAATAGACATAGAAGAGCTTTCTGATAGAATAGTTCCAAACTTAGGCTTTGATGTAAGAGGAGAAAGAATTTTTGATTATGGAGATAGAAAATTTATTGCATCACTTACTCCAGAGCTCACTTTAGAAGTAACTGATGAAAGTGGCAAAAAGCTTAAAAGCCTGCCAACTCCAGCTAAGAAGGATGATGAAGTTAAGGCAAAGGAAGCTTCTGCAGAATTTAAAAATTTAAAGAAGCAGTTAAAAACAGTTGCTAATATACAAGCGATTCGTTTAGAAATGGCCTTATCTAGTAATAGAAAATGGACAAAAGAATCTTGGATAAAACTTTTTGTTGAAAATCCTATTATGCATAAGTTTGCTATAGGTCTTGTCTGGGGGATTTATAAAGATGATGTTTTAAATGGAAGTTTCAGATATATGGAGGATGGCAGCTTTAATACTAAAGATGAGGAAGAGTATGAATTACAAGATGGAATGGTAATAGGAATTGTTCACCCTATTGAATTAAATAATGAGGACATGGCTTTGTGGAAGGAACAATTTGAAAACTATGAAATCAAACAGCCATTTGAACAGTTAAATAGAGAAATATTTACTGTTACAGAAGAAGAAAGAAATAGAAATACTGTAGAGCGCTTTGGTGGAGTTATGTTAAATGGTTTATCCTTACTTGGTAAATTAACGGACTTTGGATGGATTAGAGGAGCCATTGGCGATGGTGGTGGTTATTATGCTTTTTATAAAGAAGACAATAATCATAAAGTGGAAGTAGGACTAAATTTCAGCGGTGTATCTGTAGGCTATGAAAGTGAAGAAGTAACAGTATATGATTTGTGTTTTTATAAATTAGGAACCATGTCTAAATATGCGTATATAAATGAGAAAACACAGAAACAAAATACTATATCCATAGGTACACTGCCTGAGAGATTCTTTAGTGAAATTCTTTATCAAGTGAGTAGAGCTTTGGTTTCTAAAACAGGAAACAATGATAAATGGAGAGAAGAGAAATAAGGAGGAAAGTATGAGTAAAAATAAGGAGATAAAAACCTTTGATAGCAGATTCAAAGAGGAGATATTTGAGGTAGCTGCTGTAACATCCTCTCTAGGAGTTGGTGCAGGCAAAGGAGGAAAAGAAGAGTTATGGAGGGCTTCTATAAACCTTATTGCTTGGAAGGATTTAAACAGCAATGAGCCATCAGTAAAAGAGGAGATTAATTTATCGTGGCTTACTGATAGCGAAGGATTAAAGGAATGGCAAAAGACTATTAAAGGAAATTCTATAATTAAACTTAAACTTAGAAAAGGCGAAAAATCCTTCATGCTTGTGGAGCTCATGGATGCAAACTATAAGGATAAGGAGCTTCAGGATATATTAGCAGAAGAACTTAAACCAGTATTTTATGAAGATGAAATCCTTGGAAAATTTCAATTAGATAAAGGTATTAAGACTTTTCAGAATGATATCATTTGGGCCGGAGAAGAAGGACTATTATATTTTGATCTAGATGAGGATGAAAGAATGGAAGATTCTCTTAAAACTGCTCATGAGCTTTTCAAAAATCAAAAAGATTGGAGCGATAGAATTAGAGCTTATGCTGCAAGTGAACTTTTAGAACTTGCCAATGATTGGATTGATGAAGAGGATGAAATTGACGAAGTTACAGAAGAAATGTTTATTAAATCTATAGAGTTGGATACCATAAGTGTTTATCCTGAAGGTGAGTTTGAGATTTTCTTTTTTGATGGAGACTTGTTTGCAGGACACTGCATTATAGTCAGCGGAAATATAAATGGTAGTTTTGAGTCAGCAGATATCGCGGGCTAAAAGGAAGAATAAAGGAGAGTATATATGAGTGAAATGAAAGCATTAAAACCTACCGTTGAAATATTATATGCAGATGAATTAGCTGCATTAGAAGCTAACGATGACGGGCCTAAACCAGAAAACTGGAGATTATCTCCTAAGGCTGTAAGGACTTTTATTTTAGGAAGAAGTAAGCCTTTAAAGCTAAAAAGAAAGAATGTTAATATTACAAAGAAATTTTATGGAGATGATACTCTTATTGAGAGATGTATTATAACTTTAGCTGGAAATAGAGGACTTATGCTGGTTGGAGAGCCGGGAACAGCTAAAACCATGTTAAGTGAGCTTTTATCGGCTGCTATTTGTGGATGCAGCACAAATACTATACAGGGAACAGCAGGAACTACAGAGGACATGATTAAGTATACTTGGAATTATGCTTTGCTTTTAGCTAAAGGACCAGTAAAAGAAGCATTAGTCCCTTCTCCTTTGTATGTAGGCATGCAAAAGGGAATTATAACTAGATTTGAGGAAATCACTAGATGCCCAGCAGAGGTGCAAGATAGTTTAATCAGTATACTTAGTGATAAAGTTTTAAATATACCAGAGTTTGGAGAAGAAGGACTGCTTTGTGCATCTCCTGGTTTCAATGTTATAGCTACTGCTAATACTAGAGACCGTGGAGTTAATGAAATGAGTAGTGCCTTAAAGAGAAGATTTAATTTTGAAACTGTATTCCCAATAAGCGATGTTTCTTTAGAAGCTAAGATTATAGAAGGGGAAGTTGAAAAGCTTATTAAGAATTCAAATATTGATATGGAAGTGGATAGAGATGCAGCGGAAATTCTTGCTACAACCTTCCATGAATTAAGGGAAGGAATATCTTCTGAAGGTAGTAGAATTGACAAGCCTTCTGCAGTAATGAGTACAGCTGAGGCAGTGTCAGTTTATTATCAAACTCTTATGAGCAGCTTTTATTATGGAGATTCTAAAATTGATATGAGTACTATGGTACAAAACATACTGGGTTCTGTCCTTAAGGAAAGCCGTGAAGATGTGGATAAGCTAAGGAGTTATTTTAACATTGTAGTTAAAGGTAAAAGTACAAAAATGGGTGGTAACTGGAAGGATTTCTATGAAGCTAAAAAGTGGATTAAATAAGGGTGGAGCTAGCATGGGTAAAAATATATACAATCAGGATATAGATAATAAGATAAAAAACTATGTGAAAAAAGCTTACAATTTAGAAAGCAAAGTAATGTTTTTCCCAGTAAGACACCATAGTCCTGCCTGTAGCTTTCATCTGAAAAAGGTAATAGAGAGTTATAATCCTGAAATTATATTAATTGAAGGGCCTGCAGAGGCTAATAAAGTAATAAAATATATAGCTGATGAGGAAACGAAAGCCCCTGTATGTATTTACTATAGTTACTATGATAGAAATGCGCTTATAGAAGAAAACAAAGAAAAGTATAGGTGCTATTATCCCTTTTTAGATTTTTCTCCAGAGCTTTTAGCATTAAGAGAAGGAAAAAAGAAAAATATTGCTTGCGAGTTCATAGATTTATCATATGCTGAAATACTTATAAACAGCAAAAAACTAGAGATTATGGGAAAAGCTCAGGAGAAAAATACCTATAATGATGATTATTTAATGAAGGAAAGTATTTTTATTAAAACCCTTTGTGAAAAGGAAGGCAGCAGAAATTATAATGAGCTTTGGGAAAAATTATTCGAAATAGATGGACTTAAGATAAGTACTGAGAAGTTTATAGAAAATATGATATTTTCCTGCTATCTTTCTAGGGAAAGCTATAATGAAGAAATGCTTAAAGAAGATGGATGTCTTTCTAGAGAAAAATTTATGAGTATGAAAATAAGAGAAGCTGTTAAAAAATACAATAAAGTTCTTGTAGTAAGCGGAGGATTTCATACTTCTGCTCTTATTGATGGACTCGAATCTAATGAGGAAATAACTCTTCATAATATAGCACAAGAGGACACAGGAGTATATGCCATGGTCTATTCCTTTGAGGAAAGTGATCAATTAAATGGTTATGCCAGTGGAATGCCTCATCCTGCTTTTTATCAACGAGTTTTTGAAAATATTCAGAAAAAGATGGATAAGCCTTACGAAGAAGCAGTTCTTAATTATATTGTACACTGCGGGAAACTTATAAGAAAAAATCACGGAAATCTTTCTACAGCAGATGAAATTGAAGCCTTTAATATGGCAAAGGGACTTAAATCTTTAAGAAACAAGTATGAATGTGGAGTTTATGAGCTTAAGGATGGAATAACATCTTCTTTTGTAAAAGGTGAAATGGATGCAGAGGCACAAGTTTCTTTAAAATATTTGAGAGACCTGCTTACAGGAAATAAAATAGGTAAGCTATGTGCATTAGCAGAAGTGCCACCTATAGTACAAGATTTTAATGAATTGTGCAAAAAGTTTAACATAAAAACCACTACTTTAGAAAATGAAGTGCCATTAAGTATTTATAAGAGTAAAAAACATAGGGAGCAAAGTAAGTTTTTTCATATAATGAAGTTTTTAAATACTAACTTTTGCTTAATGGAAAAGGGACCTGATTTTATTAAAAGGAAAAATACCAATTTAGTAAGAGAAGTATGGAAGTATAAATGGACTACTAAACTTCAAGCTACACTTATAGAACTTTCAGTGCATGGTGGTAGCTTAAAGGAGGCAGCAAGTTCTATGCTTACAAAGAGGTTTATCTCTTGTGAAAATGCATCTGGAGAAGCTTCACTGCTTTTAATAGAAGCTGCACTTATGGGCCTTGAAAGCAGTTTCCAGGGACTTCTTCCTTCATTTGGTGAGATCTTAAATGGAGATGAAGATTTTGTATCAGTTACAAATTCCTGTTACAATCTAAATTTTTTATGTAATTCAGAGGATTTGCTTAACATTACTATGAATGAAAAGCTTAAAGAATTCTTTACTGCTTCCTATAATAAAGCTGTGTCTCAAATAACAAGTTTAATCACTGTAGATTATGACAATGAAAATGAAGTTATATCAAAGCTAAAGGATATTTATCATATTTCTAATAAAGCTGATTTTGATAGTGAAACCTTAATCGACAGCTTAAAACTGCTTATTAATAAGAAGAATCTAAACAGCGCAGTCGAAGGAGCAGCCTTAGGTATATTATACGGATTAAATTCTATTAATTCTAAGGAAGTAACACATAAGGCAATGCAGTATCTTTATGGAACTGGGGAAAAACTTATGAAGTCAGGAAGCTTTTTAAAAGGACTATTTTCTACAGCTAAAGACTTATTACTTATTGAAGAGGATTTACTTAATGGAATAGATAGCTTTATGAGAAACATAGAAGAGGAACACTTCATGGCACTTCTTCCAGATTTGAGATTTAGTTTTACATTCTTTAATCCTTTTGAAATTGACAGCATTGCTAAAGAGGCAGCAAAAGTGTACAGCACTGATGATGATGATATTCTATATGAAAAGGCTTTAAAAGAAGAAGATATAAACTTAGCAGTATCATTAGATAAATATGCAGTGGAGCTTTTGAAGAAGTGGAATATCTATCCATAAAACACCATATGCAAGACTCCAGATAAAGTGTAGATTAAATGGCTTATGTGGTGGTAATTGGTTTGAGTTAACAGTTATATGAGGTAAAAATAATATATGCTAAGTGTAAGTTTTACTTTATAAAAGAAAGGGTAAGGTATGAATGAAGATTTAATTGGTTTAAATAGATGGCGATTGGTACTTGGAAAGTTTGCAGAGGATAGAATAGGTTTTTCAGAAGATAGCAGCAATTACTCAGAGCTTAGTGATCTGCTAGAGTTCTTATATGATAGAGATTATGATGAAGAAAGAGGAATAAGAGTAGATGACCCAAGAGGAGGAAGAGGAAGTTCTAAGTTTACAGTGCCTTCTTGGATAACAAAGGTTAGAACCTTATTTCCTAAAGAAACAGTGGAAATATTAGAAAAACATGCTCTAGAAAAGTATAACATGAAGGAGCTTTTAACAGATAAAAAAGTGCTAGAGGCCATGGAGCCTAATGCAGAACTTTTAAAAAATATATTGCAGATGAAACATTTAATGAAGGGTGAGGTTTTAGATACTGCAAAAAAAATAGTTAAAAAAGTAGTCGATGAAATAACTAAAAGTCTAGAAAATGAAGTAAAGATTACTATTATGGGGAAAGTGGACAGAAACAAAAGAAGTGCTGTGAAGTCTGCTAGAAATATTGATTATAAAAGAACTATACGAGCTAATTTAAAAAATTATGATAAAGAAGAAGAGAGAATAATTGTAGACAAAGTTTATTTTTATGGAAGAGTAAGAAAATATAATCCTTGGAACATAGTAGTTGCTGTAGATGAAAGTGGCAGCATGCTCTCTTCTGTTATTCACAGTGCTATAATGGCAGGCATATTTTCAAAGCTCCCTATGTTAAAAACCAGTCTTTTTATTTTTGACACGGAAATAGTAGACTTAACTTCTTATGTGGATGATGCAGTTCAAACACTTATGAGTGTTCAGCTGGGAGGAGGGACTAATATAGGAAAGGCTTTAGGTTATGCGGAAAAATTGATAGAAAGTCCGTTAAGAACTATGGTAGTAATGGTGACAGACCTTTATGACGGCTATAATTACAACATAATGTATGCAAGGGCTAAGGCAATAATTGAAACTGGAGCTAAGCTTATAATTCTTACAGCTTTGGATGATAAAGCAAATGGACTTTATGATAAGAAGGCTGCAGCTAAAATGACTGCACTTGGAGCAGAAGTTGCAGCGATGACGCCAGGGGGGTTAGCTAAATGGATAGCAAAGATAATTTCTTAATTAAGTTAAAATCTTATATTATTTCTATTAATGATGAGTATCTTATTGGAGTTACTAATAAAGGTATATTTAATAGAGCGTCAAAGGATTTAAGCTCTGGTGCTGGTGTTAAAATTACAGTGGAAGAAGCATCTATAAAATGTGAACTGCCAGATGGAAATTCATGTAGCGTAAATGAAGATATACAAGCGTTTAAGTGCAGCTGTCCTTCAAGGAGTATTTGTAAGCATACTGTAATGAGTTACTTATATATAAAGAATCATACGGAAGAAATCTTCGGAGAGTCCTCTTCTTTAAATGAAAATTCTAGTGAAGAAAGGGAAATATCAAAACAACAGGAGGAATTCAGTCCAGATTATTCAGAACTTTTAAATATAAACTTAAAGAGCATAAAAACTGCTTTGGGTGACAGAGAATTTGGAAATATTGTTAAAAGAATGGAGTTTGGATTAAAAGCAGATATAAAAGAAGAAGCTCTTCTTCAAGTGGAATTTGCAGGAGAAGAAATTGTAAAGTTTATTTCTGTGAATGGTGAAAAAAAGAAAGATATATCCATAAAGGATAGCAGTATAGTCAATAATGCTTTGTGCAGCTGCAAGAGTAAAGCGATTTGTAGACATAAGGCAGAGGCAGTAATTCACTATGGTCTTTACAAAGGCACGTTAAAGAAAGAAGAAGTTATTTCTTTAATTGCTAAGGATAGAATTATAAGTAAGGAAACTTTAGAAAGCTGTATAAAAGAAGTTAGAAAAACTCTAGAGGAAATATATTTTACAGGTCTTGCAAGAATTCCTGAAAGTTTTTTAGATAAGCTGGAACAGGTATCAATTATTTGCCATAATAGTGATATTCCAAGTATTGAGAAGAAGATAAGATCGCTTCAAGGAAAACTCAGATTATATATTAATAAAAATGCTTCATTTTCTGTAGAAAGTTTTAGGTATTTGCTACAAAGTATTTATATATTGACTATGGCTATGGAAAATTGCAGCGATGAAAAAGTTTTAGGGGAATTAATAGGAGAGCATAAAAGTTCTTATTATGAAATTCCTCCTATAGAACTTACAGCAGTAGGAGCTAGCAAGTGGATAACAGAATCGGGCTATGAAGGAACTACATTTTACTTTACAGTAGAAGGATTTAACAAATGGTTTACTTACACTATATCTAGAAATTCATCCTATAATAATAAAAACAGCTATAGCAGAGAAAGCTGTCCTTGGGGAATTGCTTCTGATATAGAAAGCTTCTCTAAATCTAGAATAAAGCTAATTGATGGAAAGATAAATGGAGATTTTAGGTTATCTTCTAGTGAAAATAGCAAAGGAGAAATTGTAGGTACCACAGATATTCAAAGTATTTATCTTAAGGACAAGACATTTAATTCTTGGAAGGATTTATTTTCAGCAGTTTCTAATAACTCAGGATTATATTTTAATGAAAGAGAAGAAAATTATAATTTATTTCTCATAAAGCCAACAAAGTTTGGAGAAAGCAGCTTTGATAAAATACAGCAGCTCTTCAAAATGCCATTATATGATGAAAAAGAAGAATGTGTAACCATTGAGGTTAAGTATTCTAGTCATAATAAGAAGCTTATAGAAAAGCTTGAGAGAATGGAAAGAATGAAAAACTATCCATTTATGCTCTTGACTAAAGTATTCCTTAAAGAAACTGGACTTACAGCAGTCCCTATAACAGCTTATTATAAAAATGGTACATTAGTGAATTTGACTATGTAGATAGTAATTGAGTTAACTTGCCTTGCCTTATTATCTTACAGAAAAGATAGCGTAATATAGCTATCAATATGTATACGGTAGTCTATTTAATTCAATTACATAAAGGATGTGATTTTATGGAAAATAATCAAGACTTAAAAATTGTGATTGATGATATTGAAGTGCTTTTGGATGGAATTTTATTAAGTGGAGTAAGTGTAACTTTGGATAGTACTTTAAGAGAAGTGAATAGACTTGCGGTAAGTTGCGATAAATTTGGATTAAAGGAAGGAGCATCAATGCTTTTTAGGCTGGATGAAGCTCTAAAAATGAAAAGACACACTTTAAACTTTGACCTAGATGAAGTGGTGAAAATTCTTGCGGTGCTTGGAAGTTATGTTAGCTTGATTAAGGAGAAGATGAAAAAGCTTTAAGTTTATAAACAACATTAAATTTATGCCATACTCCACCGAAAGCAGAAACATTGTTATTTCGCAGGACTATGAAAACTTCGCTGAAAGTGCTAAATTGCAGTTTGCATCACTAATGCTTGCTCCCAATTTAATTGTGACAAGCATTAGTAGAACAAACTACAATTAAGAACTTTTAACAGCTTATTTTCAAATGCCTACTGCATAAAAATGTTTCTGCTTTCTAGTTGGGCTATATTTAATAGTATAAATCTATTATTGTTAAACTTTCTGAGTGCTTATACAGAAATGCATGTAAATTCGGTTTATTATATAGAAATATTTTCATAGATAAATATATAATGTTTATCTAAATTTAAAGTCATTTAATTATAGATAAGAATATTTAAGCCTATTCTTATTTTTATAGATTTAGAAATTTTTCATATCTAATTTGATCTCTATTATCAATAAATACTCTGTCTACCATCTTAAAACCATTGAATTCGTAAAAGTTTCTTAACCTATCTCTAAATGTACCACAATTTAACCTTAACCAGTTTACATTATGATCTTTACAAATTAATTCAGCAGATTGTATTAGTTTGCGTCCATATCCCTTTTTTAAAATTTCTCTACAAACAGCTAATTTGTGTAGTATTCCGGATTCATTTTTCTGTAAGTTTGCCCAAAATAGAGGATCATACCATTGCAAAATATATACTCCAATTAAGGTTCCGTTCTCATAGCATAATTTCATATCATCGATGCTATATTTCTTTAGCAATTCTTCACTTGTTATATCTTTATACTTCCACATTGGTTGATTTATAGAATTAAGCCATGTGGCAGAGTCATTTAAAACCTTTGAAAAAATATCGATACTTTTGTGGGTTGCATTTACTACTTCCAAATATATTCCTCTTTTCTATATAGTTTTTAATTTACTTCATTATATAAATTTTGAAAAATCATATTATCCATTAGATTATAGCTTCATATAATAATTATTATATCACTACCAAATGATACAAGCTTATAAAAATAGATTATTAAAAACTACAAAATTGCCACAATCGAAATGAAATATATTGAGCTTTACTGGTGGTTACTTGGAATATATAATTGGGTTATAAAGTAAAACAAGTAATTTGATGGAGGAGATAAATGGATTTTAGGGATTTAAATATTAAAATATTTGCAGATGGGGCAAATTTAAATGAAATGTTGGAGGTTTATAAGGGAGGTATTGTTAAAGGCTTTACTACAAATCCCTCGCTTATGAAAAAGGCAGGAATTGATGATTATAAGAAATTTGCCAAAAATGTTTTAGAAGAAATTAAAGATTTACCAGTATCTTTCGAAGTTTTCTCAGATGATTTCGAGACTATGGAAAGGGAGGCAGACGTTTTATCTGAACTAGGTGAAAACGTTTATGTAAAGATACCTATCATGAATACTAAGGGAGAATCTTCAATTCCGCTAATTAAAAAGTTATCGGAAAAAGGATACCATCTTAATGTTACTGCAATTTTCACTTTGGATCAGGTAAAAGATGCGGTAACTTCATTAAATCCAGAAGTTAAGAGTATTGTGTCTGTATTTGCAGGAAGAATAGCAGATGCTGGAACTAATCCAATGAAGCTTATGATGACTAGTAGCAGGCTATGTAAAGCCAATAAAGGTGTAGAACTTTTATGGGCAAGCTGTAGGGAATTATACAATATTGTTGAAGCAGATGAATGTGGTTGTGAAATAATTACTGTAACTAATGATATATTAAAGAAACTCCCTACTATGGGAAAAGATTTATACGAATATTCTTTGGAAACTGTACGAAGTTTTTATAAGGATGCATCAAGTTTAGGATTTTCTATTTTGTAGCATTAAGGAAGGTGGCGAGGCTATGATTGAAAAGTTATTTAACAAAGAAACAATTGAATTAAATGTTGAAGTAAATGATTGGGTAGATGCTATAAGATTTTGTGGAAGTCTATTTGTTAAGAATGGAAATACTGAAGCGAAATATACTGATGCAATGATAAATACAGTAAAAAATATGGGACAATACATTGTTATTGAAAAGGGAATAGCTATGCCGCATGCAAGACCAGAAGATGGAGTCAAGAAAATTGGTATGGGGCTTATAAAACTTAAGAAGCCTATAGAATTCGGTAATGAAGAATATGATCCTGTTGATATATTGATTTTTATATGTGCAATAGATAAGACTTCGCATTTAAAAGCCTTGGCCGAACTTATGACACTTATTGAGGATAATGAATTTTTAAGCATTGTAAGAAATTCATCTTCAAAAGAAGATGTTCTTAGTTATATTAATTCAAAAAGCTTTTAAATTAGCTTAAAGGATTTTTAGTAATATTATAAAGGAGATAGAAAAATGGAAATATTAACGGTTTGTGGCAATGGAATTGGAAGCAGTTTAATGTTAGCTATGAAGATTGAGGAAATCTGTAGGGAAAATAATATAAAAGCTAATGTTGAATCAACTGATTTTAATTCTGCACAAGGGAAGAAGGCAGATTTGATAATTACTGTCAAGGAACTTGCTCAGCAGTTTGATAATAGAGATGTTGCAGTAGTGAGAAGTTATATAAATAAAAAGAAGATAACAGAAGATGTTTTGGAAGTTATTAAAAAGAAGTATATGGAATTAAATAAATAGGGGGTAAGTATATGTCAGTTCTTGAGTTTTTTAGAGACGTATTGAAACAGCCGGCTTTATTAATGGGAATTATGTCATTCGTTGGACTTATTGCACTTAAGAAACCTGGTCATAAAATTATGACGGGAACTTTAAAACCTATACTTGGTTACTTGATGCTTGGCGCTGGAGCAGATTTTATTACCTCTAACCTAGATCCTCTTGGAAAAATGATACAAGAGGGATTTCATATAAATGGAGTTGTTCCAAATAATGAAGCTATTGTTTCTGTTGCACAAAAAGTATTAGGCGTAGAGACAATGACAATTTTAATTGTAGGACTTTTAATTAATTTATTGATAGCAAGATTTACAAAATTTAAATATGTCTTTTTAACAGGTCATCATAGTTTTTTCATGGCTTGCCTTTTATCAGCTGTTCTTGGGACAACAGGTATGAGCGGAACTGAATTAATATTATTCGGTGGATTCTTACTTGGAGCATGGAGTTCAATATCTCCTGCGATAGGACAAAGATTTACTAGAAAAGTAACTGATGGTGACGATATTGCACTAGGTCACTTTGGTAGTTTAGCGTACTATATTTCAGCATGGGTAGGATCTAAGGTAGGAAAACCTGAAGAAAGTACTGAAAAAATTGAAATACCAGAGAAATGGGGATTTTTAAGAGATACAACTATTTCTACTGCATTAACAATGATGATATTTTATTTAATTGCAGCAATAGCGGCAGGTCCAACTTTTGTAGCAACTATTTCAGATGGTACTTCACCTATATTATTTGCTCTTATGGCAGGATTAAAATTTGCAGTTGGAGTAACAATTGTTTACAGTGGTGTTAGAATGATTCTTGGTGATCTTATTCCAGCATTCCAAGGTATTGCAACTAGAATTATCCCTGATGCCGTACCAGCTGTTGACTGTGCAGTATTCTTTACTTATGCACCTACAGCTGTTGTTATAGGATTTGTATCTTCTTTCATTGGTGGTGTTATTGGCATGATTCTTTTAGGATTTGCAGGAGGAGTATTGATAATTCCAGGACTAGTACCTCACTTTTTCTGTGGAGCAACTGCTGGAATATTTGGTAATGCAACTGGTGGTCGTAAAGGTGCTATGGTAGGTTCATTTGTAAACGGGCTTTTGATTACTTTTGCACCAGCATTACTTTTACCTGTACTTGGTTCATTAGGATTCCAAAACACAACTTTTGGTGATTTTGATTTTGGAGTTTTAGGTATTATACTTGGTAAAGCATCAGAATTAATAGGTAAATTTGGTGTTATAGCTATTGTTGTTATATTACTAGTAGTTTTAATTGTTCCTAATTTCATAAAAACTAAATCAAAAGCAATTAATAATTTAGATTGATATTTCTAATAAATTAAAGGAATTTATCTTAATGACATAATATCCTTTCTCTTCAATATAAATAATATTAGTGGGTTGAAAGTAAATTAAGCTTTCAACTCATTTGCTTAAGTTAATGAATATTTAAGGTATTATCAAAGGAATAGCAAGTCGATGGTATATTTAGGGCAGTTATTTTCTTTCATAGTCATAAAAAAGTGAGTGATCTTATTAAAAGCAGGTGTATAATATGCTAAATAGCAGGTGTTCAGATATACTAAAACTCATAGCAAACAGCAGTGTACCTATAACTATAAAGGATATTGCTCTTAAGTTTAAAATAAGTTCTAGAAGTATAAGATATGATTTAGATAGAATAGATGAATATTTAAAAGAAATAAATTTAAAACCATTAGTTAGGAAACCTAATGAGGGAATATCAATAGATTTAAGGCAAGATGAGAATAAGAGACTTTTAAACTTAATGGAATCCATAAACAGCTATGATTATGTTATGTCTCAAAAGGAAAGAATAATTTATATAATCTATAAGTTATTAGAAAAAAATAGCTATCTAAAAATAAACAGCCTGGCTGAAAATATGTTCGTCAGCAGGGGAACTATTAATAATGACCTTAAAGAAGTAAGAAAATTACTTGAAGGTAATAATATAAAGCTTCAAAGTGAAAAATCCAAAGGAATAAAAGCTATTGGAGATGAGAAAGATCTTAGAAAAAAGTTGTTTCGAATCTTATGCTTGAAAATGTAGCTGACTCAGATTTGATTGGTGTTAATTTTAAAAAGTTATTTAAGGATATGGATATAGAATTTATTGGTAATGTAATAAAGACTGCAGAAGATCAATTGGAAAGTACATTATCTGATTATTCATTTAACAATTTATTAATTCATATTGCAATTGCCATAAAGAGGATTGAACTTGCTAAAGATATTGTGATGGATGATAATGAGCTTAAAAATTTAAGTAAAACTTGTGAATTTTCTATAGCTTCTGCAATGGCAAGAATGCTGGAGAATAGATATGATATAAAAATACCAAAAAGTGAAATTGGGTATATGACAATACATCTTCTTGGAAGTAACGTAATGTTAAAAGAAGAAAAAAATGATGATCTAGTATATATACAGCTTATTTCCGCTACATTGATAAGTGAAGTTGGAAAAAGGACAAAGTATAATTTTGAAGCGGATGAGCATCTTTTAGAAGGATTAATTCAGCATATAAGACCAATGATTTATAGATTAAAACATGGAGTCAGTATAAATAATCCTCTTCTTGATGAAATTATATATAAATATAAGGAAGTTTTTACTTTAGTAGAAGAAAGTCTGATATTTTTGGAAAAGGATTTAAATGCAGAAATAAGCAAAGAAGAAATTGGCTATATAACTTTGCACTTTATGGCATCTTTAGAGAGGATAAAGAATTTAAACAAGATAAAGCCTAGAGTTTTAGTGGTATGCGCTACTGGAGCTGGGACATCAAAATTTGTATCAATAAAGCTTAAATCCATATTTGACATAAACATAATAGATACAGTTTCAAGCCACGATATTGAAAAGATAGCAAAAAGAGAACCTATAGATTTAATTATAACAACAATCCCAATTAATATAATAGGTATAAGATGTATTTTAGTAAGTCCATTTTTGACAGAAAAAAATATCAGTGAGTTAAGCTTATTCTTTTCAAAATATTCACAAGCACTTGATGATATTGAAAATAAGAAAGAGTCTGAAAGTGAAGAAAGTTTTTCTGAATGTTTTAATGAAGATGATGAATATTATAATATGAATTTGGAATCAAAAAGAAGTGTCATAAAAAATATACTAAATATAGTTGATAAGAACTGCATAATAAATAACTACTCAAATTTAGAAAAAGAAATAGTGACATGCTTAAGTTCATACAAAGAAATAATTCAGCCTTCATTAAGTGAAATAATAAATGATAAATACATTAAACTAAATGAAGAAGCAGAAAACTGGAAAGATGCAATAGTAAAAGGTGGACAAATCCTTAAAAGAAACAGTTGCATAAATGACTCTTATATTGATGCTATGATAAATAATGTTGAAAAATTGGGCTCGTATATAGTTATTTTACCAGGAATAGCAATGCCTCATGCAAGGCCAGAAGATGGAGTATATAAAATTGGCTTTAGTATTATGACATTAAAATATCCAATTAAATTTGGAAACCTTGAAAATGATCCGGTAAAGGTAATAATAACTATGTCAGTAATAGATAATAAAAGTCACATGAAGGCTTTGAAGGAATTAATGAAAATAATAGAACAAGATGATTTTATAGATGAAATGAATAGAACTAATTCTGTGGAAGAAGTTTTGAGAATATTTAATTTATCTAGATAAAAAGATAAATGACGATGAGAAGTTCTATAATGATGACAAAAGCAAGTAAGCGTGATTCTTTAAAGCTCAACAGTATAATTGAATAAAACTATTTTTAATATGTAAGCATTGTACTAAAATAATATATTTAGTGCAGTGCTTTTCATTATTTGGGAACTACCTATTAAGGCAAAGCTTTCAGAAACTATAATAATAGCTTTATCTCGTAGTAAATTATAATTTAGTTAAGTTTGCTGCTGTTGTACTTTATTTGAAGTTATAACTTATATAATATGATTTTCAATTGTTTTGAAAAGAACCAATTGAATAAAGATGGAAAAAAGTATTCATATTCGTATTATATGGTATAATAACTACAATAAAAGCGTAACATTAATGATAGATGTTAAGGCTTAAACAAATTATATCTATACTGTTTACAATTTTAATACGCATGTTGGAATCAAGTTTCTACATTCCAGGCTTAAGTAAGCATTTAGTGCAGATTTATTATTTCAATATAGATAACCCAACTAAGACCTGAACTTATGCATATAACTCGCCGAAATGAATAATATACTTTTGTTCCAGTTTCTAGGTAATTCTGATGGGTGATTCTAAGAATATAAAGTTGCACCCAAAGTGCTAGCCTCAAAGAACAAGCTGTGAACTAGCACATTTGGAATAGTTCAAAGGAAACTCGACTCACTTCGTTCACTGAGTGATTTCAATTGACCAAATCATAGATTTGGAATTTCAATTAAGAATCATATCCATCAAAATTACCAATGAAACATTCCACAAAAGTATATTACCTATTTCTAGTTGGAAGATATTTCATAGCTTATGATTGTGTTATCTATAACATATAAAAAGTTTATGATTGAAATAATAAACTATAAAGGAATGAAATACTTCCAGTGTTTGTACACGCAGTGAACAGTAGATATAAAATTACGAATATAAACTAACTTTTATAGATGGAGGGAATAGTATGGAATTTAAAATTAATACAATTAAAGTTAATGAAGCTGACTTAGTTATGCTTCCTGTTTATCGTGAAAATAAAGATTTACAAGATGAAAAGCTTACAGTGATATATAAGCACTTTAAAGAAAGCAATAAATTTAAAGGTAATGCTGGGGAAATATGTGTGGCTACCACTGTAGTTGAAAGTGGAGTTCAAGACATAATATTTATTGGACTTGGAAGCAAGGATGAGTTGACAACAGAAATTATAAGAGGCTCTTTTGGAAAGGCAATAAAAAAGGCAATTGAATTAAAAGCTAAAAAAATAGCATTAAATATGATATCTAATGAGAAGTTATCAGTTGAAGATATTACGAAGTCTATGGTTGAAGGAATTGGTTTTGGAGAATATAGATTTGACAAATACAAGACTGAAGCTAATGAAAATTCGGAAATTGAAGTAAGTATCTGTACTGATGAAAATGGAAAGCCAAACTCAATAGATGAATATATAGATGAAGCTTTGATACTTGTTGAAACAACTAAATTTGCAAGGGATTTAGTTAATGAACCAGCTAATGTATTATATCCAGAAACTCTTGCAGAAAAGGTTATTGGTTCTGGAAACAAATATGGATTTGAAGTTGAAGTATTAGATGAAAAGAAAATTAATGAACTTGGAATGGAATCTTTCCTATCAGTGGCTAAAGGATCAGAACTTCCTCCTCGACTTATTGTAATGCGATATTTTGGAGATGAAAGCAAAAAGGACGAAATATTAGGTTTAGTTGGAAAGGGAGTCACTTATGATTCAGGTGGATATTCTATCAAGCCAACTAGCAGCATGGATTCAATGAAATCAGACATGGGTGGAGCTGCATCAGTTATTGGAGCAATAAGTGCTATTGCAAAGAAAAAGCTAAAGATAAATGTTGTAGGAGTAATTGCTGCATGTGAAAATTTAATATCTGGCAAAGCATATAAACCAGGAGATATAATTGGTTCTATGGCTGGTAAATATATTGAAGTTTTAAATACAGATGCAGAAGGAAGACTTACTCTTATAGATGCAGTACATTATATAATTGAAAAGGAAAAAGCTAATAAGGTTATAGATTTAGCTACATTAACAGGAGCTGCATTAGTTGCACTTGGAGTTACTACAACAGCTGTAGTATCTAATAACGATGAGTTTTATAAAGAGTTAGAAAGCGCATCACTTAAAGCTGATGAAAAAGTTTGGAGATTACCTAACTTTGATGATTATAAAAAACTTATTAAGTCCGATATAGCAGATTTAAAAAATACTGGAGGCAGGCATGCAGGAACTATTACTGCTGGATTATTTATAGGTGAATTTGTACAAAATAAGCCTTGGTTACATTTAGATATTGCAGGTACTGCATGGACTGAAAAGGAAAGTAGCTATTGTTCTAAAGGCGGTACAGGAGTTGGTGTAAGGACTCTTTACTATTTAGCAAAGAATAAGTGTTAAAATCAGTAAAAGCATTCTAATAGTTTATATTAAATTTCTTCGATAAAATAGAACTTATTAGCTTCTAAAAAGCTAGTAAGTTTTTTTATATTTATAGGGCAAACTAGAAATATGATTACATACCTAAAATACTAATTTATAAAAAAATGTTATTGTTGAGCAATTTTATCATGTATAATAGTAATAACATATAAGTTAAAATAGACCAGAGGAGGGGATATGAAGTGGATTTACTAATGACGATATTATTGTTGATGGGATGTTTATTAATTTCAAATATTATTAGTCACTATGTTCCATCTATACCTACAGCTTTGACACAAATTGTTTTTGGTGTAATTATTGCATTTGCATTTAAACACACTTCTTTTGAATTAGAAGAAGAATGGTTTTTTCTCTTATTCGTAGCACCGATTTTATATAATGATGGAAAATACTTTCCAAGAGAAGAGTTATGGAAAATGAGGCGTTCAATATTTGGAAATTCTTTAATATTAGTTTTATTAACAACTATAGGTGGAGGATATTTCATTCATTGGATGATACCAGGAATTCCTCTTGCAGCTGCCTTTGCATTAGCAGCTATTTTATCACCAACTGATCCAGTGGCTGTAAATGGTATAGCAAAGAGAATTCATATACCTGAAAAAGTGCTAAATCTTGTTAAAGGAGAATCTTTGATTAATGATGCATCAGGTATAGTAGCCTTTAATTATGCTATAGCTGCTGTAGTAACAGGCTATTTCTCATTAAAAGACGCAATTTTAAATTTTTCATATTTATTTTTAGCAGGGGCAGTCTTAGGGGTGATTTTTGCCTTGATCTTGACATTAATAAGATTTAATTTGCGTAAAGAGGGAATAAATGATGTTGTCTTTCACTCCCTTCTGCAGATATTAGCTCCATTTGTAATATTTATAATTACTGAGGAATTTTTACACGCATCAGGAGTAATTGCTGTGGTGGTTGCAGGTATTGTTCATTCACTTATCAGCAGAAGATTTGAAACTAGTATAGCGGAAGAGCAGGTACTTACAGAAAATATATGGTCCATTATTTTATTTGTATTAAATGGAATTGTATTCTTATTATTAGGATTAAATATTCCCTTATCAATGAGTGAAACAATAGCTGATCCCAATATAGGAAATTTAAAGGCTATTGGATATGTTATTGCAATTGGATTTGTTATTTTGGCAATTCGTTTTATTTGGTCTTATATTTCAGCTTTTTATGAATATCGCTTAAGCAAAAGTAAAAATATAGAAGTGCCTAATGTAAAAATAGCGCTATTAACTAGTTTAACAGGTGTTAGAGGTACGGTTACAATGGCTGGAGTTCTATCAATGCCTTTTTTCTTGGATAACGGAGATACATTTCCAGAACGCTCACTGATACTTTTTTTAACTGCTGGCGTAATATTATTCACATTAATATGCGCAACAATATTTCTACCGTTTTTATGTAAAGGTGAATTAGAAGAAGACAAACAGATTGGGGATAAAAACCTAATTGAAGCCAAAAATAAACTTTTACTTGCTGGTATTAAAGCTGTTGAGTCAGAAATAAATGATGAAAATGAATCAGTAGCTTATGAATTAATTCATGAATATAAACTTATATCTCAAAATCTTAGATTTGAGCAAACATCAAGCGCAGTCGAGAAAAATTTTAATCATCAAGAAATGGTTGAAATACAATTAATAGCATTAAAGGCAGAACGAAAATATATTAATGAATTAATGGGTAAAAGTGAGATTGATGAGCAAGTATTTAAAGCACTTGATAAATCTTTAGATTATAGAGAAGAAGTCTTTCTAGGAAATCCTAGTCAAGATACTATGTTTCTTGTAAGAAAATTAACGAGAGCAATGAAGATTCTTTACAAAAAGTTCAAAAAGAGGAAAGAAATCAAGCTAAATAATTTGAAATTAGTAAAAGATATTCAATTAAAATCCTTTCAAGCTGCAATTGAAGCCTTAGAGGAATATCTAAGAAGTCATGAAGGATCAAACGCTGCACAAGACGTAATTCTATATTATAGAACCATGATTAATAGATTTAAAGGAAACGTAGTTAAATATAATGAGGAAAGCATAAAACAAAAGGAAGAACTAAGAATTAAAGCCATGGATATAGAGCGTTCAGCAGTTCGTAATATGTATGAATCAGGAGAAATTACTAGAGAAGAATCAAATGAATTAAGAAGGTATATAAATTATATTGAAAGTGTGATTTTGTATAAGCATGCAGAATAATTCATATAGATAAAGCAGTTTTTTATGATATGCAATTGCATTCTCCGTTTTAATGTTAAAGAGAACAGTGAAACGGAGAATAGAGCAGTAGCTTGATTGGCTACTGCTTCATTATGCATTTGTGACAAGCGTTACTCCAATGTCAAAGGCTTTTTGACAATCAGCAGGAAATTGTTCAGCTTTATGTTTTGCTTTTTCTTTTTCAGAGAATTTAGAAGCCTCATATTTATCATAATCAGTGAATTGATAAGTATTATAACTATATAATGATTCTAGTGGATTTCCTGTAGTTCTTGCAATCATATTTTCACGTAAAGTAAAACTTTGCTTAACTCCAAATTGATCAATTTGTTCTTCTGTAGCATTCATAGTGTAAATAAATCCAACTGGTATTTTCTTAGGATAAACAGTTGGTATTTCATCGCTATATATGCTATTAGAAAATAAGAAACGCTCTAAAAGTGCGGTCATTCCAGCTGTAATATTCATGTAATAAATCGGAGAACCCAAAATAACTGCATCTGCTGTTTTTAATTTTTCAAGAATAGGGGTTAAATCATCTTTTAGTGCACATTTACCATGCTCAACATTTTTTCTTTTACATGCAAAACAGCTTATACACCCACTATATTTTAAATCATATAGGTTTATAAGTTCAGTTTCTGCACCCTTTGACGCTGCACCCTCAAGAGACTTATTTAACAATGTTGCTGTATTCCAGTTCTTACGTGGACTCCCGTTAATAGCGATAATTTTCATAAATGTTTTGCTCCTTTTCATTTAAAATAAAATTTATATTATGATATAATTATATTACTAAATCAAAAATATACTAGTACGCAACTTTTTTTGACTAGGTATATTTAATTTTACTAAGGAGATTATTTATTATGAACGATGAAAGAAAGGATAAGTCCATAAATACTCATCTACAATATTTACTTAAAGTAATTGGTGGTAAATGGAAATTGCCTATACTATGTATATTAACCAAAAAAGAAGTAGTACGTTTTAATGAATTAAAAAGAGAACTAAATGGAATTACTAATATGTCACTAAGTAACTGCTTGCAGGAATTAGAACAGTATAAAATAGTGAAACGTATACAATACCTGGAAATGCCTCCTCGTGTAGAATATTCATTAACGGAGAATAGTAAGAAATTGATTCCTTCATTAAAAGGTCTCAGTGATTGGGCAAAGGAGCAAATAGAAATTAATGATGAAGATTAAACGTTAAAATTAATATTGATGAAAGGCAACGAAGGAGCAAATTAAGCTATAAGAATACTTTTATAAAAATAGAATAATAGAGTAGCATAAAAGCTACTCTATTATTCTAAATAAAATGAAATTTTTACTATCATAAATTCAGTTTTAAGATTAATGGGTGTTTAATAAAAAAACTATAGAAATATACAATCTATGGTTTATTTAGAAATTTGTATTTCACTTCCTAGATTATATCTATCTATTTGTTCTATATTATCTCTGGAAATTATATCTAATGATTTATCTTTTTCTACATCATTAAACTCTACGATATATCCAAGAGCAACATTTGGATCTTTATAAAAACTCATATGTTTATCGCTATCATAATTAGAGTAATAAACTTGACCTTCTGTAAAATTATAATACATACTCATGCTACTTGCCATTAATAAACTTGCCTTTTCTGAACTTCCCTTACAATATACTTTTACAGTATTATCATTTCTTTCAATATTATATATTTCTCCTTTACTTCCATCAGAGAAATCGAAAGATTTTGAATAGGTTACATTATTAGTTGTTTCTTTATTTGTATCTTCTTTTTTACTACCATTTTCATATGTTTTTCTAAATTCGTCCCAAGTTATATTACAAGTTAAAGGTATTACACTTATATCTTTTTGATCTTTAAGAATATCATAGGTAGCCGACTTTGATTCATAAGTTCCTTTTGTTTCTTTATCATCTGAAGAACTTCCAGAAGCGCTTAACTTATACATTTTATCGCCAACCTTTAAGATCATTGAAGAATACATATACCTATCATCATGGTCTTTTCGAGGTTCGCTATAAGTAACTGTTGTTCCTAAAACATCAGACTCCAACTTATTTAAGATCCGATCAGATCCAGAGATTTTTGTTGATAAATCTTTTTCAATTATGTTCTTAAATGATTCCGAAAAATCTGCGTTTGCATCCATTCCTATGTTAACTTTATAATTAGGAAATACTACATCTAGCCTTAAATCACCACTTTCAGGAAATTCTTCATCGTCATTGTCTTGATCTATAGTAATTAATAGAGTTTTATCATCTATAAAATCAGTGGACATACCTTCTCCGCCTCGATGAGTTTCACCATAAAGTAATTGAAATATTGAATTATCATTGTATTTGGTTTTATCAAAAGGTTGTGTGCTTTCTACTTTAATTACTGCATTTAACTTATGCTTTGTTACCGTTGCCTTTTCTAATGTTACTTTTAATCCATTTTGAGTAACGCTCTTATTTATATCAACTGAATAATATTTATAAGTTGCAGCAGCTGAAGTTGTACTACTTGTGTAAGAAGAAATTGCTTGTACATTATCATCTGCTAAAGCTGGCATTTCTAATGCACCCATGGTTAACATAAATCCCATAATTCCAAGAACTGGTCCTAATAATTTACTAATTTTTTTGTTTGTCATTGATAATTTTCCCCCTAACTAAATACTTAATAAGTGAGAGTCCAAATTTTATATTTGGTTACTCGAACTTAGTTAAGTCGCGCAAGTGACCTAACTTCCTTTACTATATTTGGTTCTTTGAACTTAGCCAAGAACAGTATGGTATTAGCTTTATTTGTAGTTCTTTTGGTATATGAAACTTAGATAATAATATTTAAATTCGACTAAGTTTGTCTTTTTTATCATACAATTAATTATATCCCTATAATGGAAAACAATCAATTAATTTACATAATATTCATTTTACTATTATACAAAATCCATATATTCAACCATTAATTAAGAAATTGATTGGCATTTACACATATTTTATTTGTGATTGAGGGATTAAGTTAAATAATAGTAATATTTTTATATGATAAATCAAAGCGTTTAAAAGCAAGTCACAAATAAATATTTTTTTGAACAAACATTTTTTAAAATAAAACTTTTTTACAATTTAGAAAGGAAAAAGTTAAGAAGTTAGAAACAAAAAAAGTTAACAATGTAACAATTTTTATTAGATATAGGGTTAAGATGCATTAAAAGATTTTCTAAAAGACAATTATTATGAATTATGAAAATAGTAAAGATAGTTGAAAAATTATTTCTGCTAATTTGAATAATTTTCATGTAATATTGGTTACAATTTTACATTTTTTTTGAGATTTTAAAAACGTGAAATATAAAATATATATGAATTTATTGTAAATTATGAAATTAATTAGAATAAATATTCCGATAATAGAAACTTAGTGATATAATAGTTGGGTAAATTATGTAAAAAAGTGAATTGATATACATAAATTACTAAAGATTTCTTTTGAGGAGGCAATATACGTTGCAAGATATAGATGAACAAGAAGCTGATTATATTATAGAATCAAAAAAGAAGTGTAGAAAATTAGGATTAGATCCCAACAAACCTAGAGTGTCTCCTAATGCTATATCAGAATTCGAATTAGCTAAAAAGAAAGATATATATAAAGAAGTTTTAGATGTTGTTAAATTTTTTGGCAATAAAATGATTAAATCTTTAGAAGGTACTCCTATATTAGTTACTATTACTGATGAGAATGGGTATTTATTAGAAATTCTTGGGGACGAAGCTATAGGCGAAACAATGTTTGAATTTGGAGTTAAGCCAGGTATTCAATTTCGTGAGGAAGATATGGGAACAAATGTTGTTAGTTTGACTCTTAAACAAAATCATCCAATACAGATAATAGGAAAGGATCATTATCATAATTCTTTACAGAAGAGCGCATGTTATGGAGTACCATTTCACTATTCAGATGATGATAATTTGCTTGGAACTATATGTATAATGACTGCTGTTATACTCCATAATCCATTTTTCCTAATGACATTAACTACTGTAGTTGATGCCATAGAACGAGAGCTATTGCTTAGAAAACAAAATCGTAAGATTAATAAGCAAAAAGAACTATTATATGAATCCGAAAAAAAGCAAAGGGAGCTTTTAGAAAAAGACCTTGTGATGAAGGATGAATTTATAACCCTTATTACTCATGAATTCAAAACACCAATAAATGTAATTTATTCAGCTATTCAATTGATTGAACAGGTATATATTAATCAGATTCCTCAATCAGTCAAAAACTTAATAGGAAGCATAAAGCGAAATGCTTTCAGGCAGTTGAGGCTTGTAAATAACTTGTTAGATATTACCAAGTTAAAAGCAGATCAATTTAAATTAAACCAAAAGAACATAGATATTGTATTTATAACACAATTGATTGCAGAATCTATAAAAATATATGCAGATCAAAAAAAGATTATGTTTGGATTTAAAACTAATACATATAGCATAAATACTTCAATAGATGATGAAAAATATGAACGCATAATTTTGAATCTTTTATCAAATGCTATAAAATTCACACCAGAAGGTGGAAATATAACAGTTGAAATTACAGAAAATATGAAGAATAAAACAGTGTCAATTGCTGTGATTGATACTGGGGTAGGGATTCCAGAAGATAAGCGTGAAGTGATTTTTGAACGATTTGGACAAGTTGATAATAATCTTTCAAGACAGGCAGAAGGTAGTGGGATTGGTTTAGCATTAGTAAAGATGCTGGTAGAAATATTAGAAGGAAGCATTGAGGTAGAAAGTGAATTAGGAATTGGCAGTAAATTCACAATAACCCTACCTATTAAAGAAGTTACATTTGAGGAGAAAAATAGAGCATTTATATCTTCAGATAATGGATTAGTAAATGCCATTAATGTTGAATTTTCTGATATTTATTTTTAAAGGGATATTTATAAAAGTAATATATGAAAAAATTTTATAAACTAAGCTATTTAAGTAGTGAGTTATGTATTTAATGTATCTATATAGATTGTGATAGGTATCCAGAAGGGAATGACAGAGTTATTATGGACTATAAGAAGTTATTTACACCATTTAAAATTGGAAGCATGGAGGTTAAAAATAGAATAGTTTTTTCGCCTATAGGAATTAATGCATCCAATAGTGATGGTACTATTTCAAATGATGAAATTGATTATTATGAAGAACGTGCAAGAGGCGGAGCTGGACTTATAATTATGGGCGCTCAGTTTATCTCACATGATATAGCACAAGGTCCTCTTTCAGGTATATTAGAGCATACGTATGTAATACCAAAACTTACTACTCTTTGTGAAACTGTGCAAAGATACGGGGCAAGAATAGCTGCCCAATTATGTTGTGGTACAGGACGTGATGCACTTCCAAACGAATATGGAGAGCCACCGATGTCAGCATCACCTATACCAGCAGCATATAATAGAAAAGTTAATTGTAGGCCTATGAGTCATTACGATATAAAAAAAATTATTAAAAAATTTGCATGTTCTGCCAAAAATGTCAAAAATGCAGGTTTCGATGCTATTGAGATTCATGGACATGCTGGAGATTTAATAGATCAATTTATGTCTCCAATATGGAACAAACGTGAAGATGAGTATGGTGGAACATATGAAAAACGCGCTCGCTTTCCTATGGAGATTGTTAGTTCAATAAGAAATGCGGTTGGACCAGATATGCCAATATTATTTCGTATATCACTTGATCATCGCTTTGAAGGTGGGCGTACTATAGAGGACAGCATGCATCTTATTAAACTACTAGAAGAGGCAGGAGTTGATGCAATAGATATAGATGCAGGGTCGTCTGAAGCAATTGAATATGTTTTTCCACCTTCATATTTAGGAGATGCATGTATGGAATATTTATGTGAGCCTACACGCAAAGCTGTTAATCTTCCAATACTTAATTCGGGAAATCATACGCCTGAAACAGCAGTTAGGTTAATAGAATCTGGAAATGCTGATTTTATCATGTTTGGACGTCCTATAATAGCAGATCCAGAAATGCCAAATAAGCTTATGTGTGGTAATCGTGAAGATATAAGACCATGCATTCGCTGCAATGAGGGATGTATAGGACGTATTGCAGGTAGATTTACTAAGTTAAGCTGTTCTGTAAATCCGCAAGCTTGTAATGAAAATCGTTTTAAAATTAAGCATACTAAAATCCCACAAAATGTCGTAGTTATAGGAGCGGGACCAGCAGGGTTAGAGGCAGCACGTGTTGCTGCAATTGAGGGACATAAGGTTACTCTCTTTGAAAAAGAAAAAGTAATTGGGGGACAGATTGCAGCAGTTTCAATACCTGCTTTTAAGAGTCAGTTGCGCAGATTAATAGATTGGTATGATGTTCAGCTTAAAAAATTGAATGTTAAAATTCAGCTGGACACAGAAGTTTCAGCTACTGATGATATATTGGCAAAGTGCGATAAAATCGTTGTAGGAACGGGAGCAGTCCCAGCTAATCCTCAAATTACTGGCAGCGACGGTTCAAATGTTATTAATTTATTTGAAACACATAAAAATAAAGAATTATTAAAAGGTGAAAATATTGTTATATGTGGGGGCGGCTTATCAGGCTGTGATAGTGCTTTGGAACTCGCTACTGAAGATGGTAAGAAAGTTACGATTATTGAAATAACAGATGCAGTTGCAAATGATGCTTTGTTTGTTAATGCAGCATCATTAATACCTATGCTTTATAAGGCTGGAGTGAAAATTTATACAAATAGTAAAGTTACATCAATTGATAGTAACGGCGTTTATATAGAAACACATGATGGATCATCTAAATTTATAAAAGTTGATAGTGTGATTAACGCTTTGGGCATGGTAGTGAACAATAAACTGGCAGAGGAAATAAAAGCAAAATATTATACAAAAACTAGGGTTATAGGCGATTGTGAAAAAGTTGGGAACGTTGGTACAGCTGTGCGTATGGGATTTTATGCAGCAATTAGTTTGGAATAAGGTAAAACTTGATTCAGGAAGCATATAAGTGTTAGTGTAGCTGGGCATCGGATAAGATGATTAATATTCTAAAATTACTTTTTAGAATATTAATATTAATTATAAAAGGAGAGATACATATGAGAAACATAGCATCTATTTTAGTATCCAATTTTAGAAAATGGGGGATTAATAATGTTTTTGGAGTACCAGGAAGACCTCTTGCTTCTTTGATTATGGAATTGGATAGACAAGATATTAATTTTATTTTAAGTAAACATGAAAGTGGCGCTGGTTACGCAGCAGCAGGTTACTCGTTAATTAACAAGAAATTGGGGGTTGCTCTTGTAACTTCTGGTCCAGGTGGTACAAATGCTCTAACTGCTGCAGGACAGGCTAAAGCTTACCATGTACCAGTACTATTTATTACTGGGCAGCAATCTATGCATAATGTTGGAAAAGCTATAGGACAAGATTCAACAATTTTTGGTACAGATTTAGTTAGGATGTTTGAATCAGTTACTAAATTTAGTGCTAGAGTCGAAAGAGCTGATCAGTTTCAAATATTATTAAAACATGCATTAGAAAAAGCTTATTCAGGTGCCAAAGGGCCAGTTCATTTATCAATACCTCTTGACATACTTGATGAAGAAATAGATGAATTTGAACTTGATTTACCTAACAATATGGATAAACTAATATCCTCGAGATTAGATGAATTTGTTAGTAAACTAAATAATGCTAGAAAACCTGTTATATTGGCAGGCAAAGGAGTACATTCAAGTCTAGCTTACGAAGAAGTTAAAAACATAGCTGAAATTTGGGACATACCAGTTATGACGACTCCAGGAGGAAAAGGAACATTTTCTGAGAACCATCCTTTATCACTTGGCGCATTAGGCTTAGGCGGTACAGATAAATCAAGTGAATATATTAAGAATGATACAGACTTAATGATAGTCATAGGAAGTAAACTATCCGATATGTCTTTAGTAGGAATATCACCAGACAATTATCCTAAAGAAGTAGTTCATTTAGATTATGATAATACATTCATAGAAAAAGCATTACCAGTTAAAACTCTACCTATTATTGGCGATATCAAAGCTAATCTACATCTAGTATTAGATAAAGCTAAAGATAAGAGAAGGAAAGAATATACTTTATTAGAAGAGATTTATGAATTTAAAAATAATATTAAAGAAAACAATAAGTATCTTTCATCTGCTCATGCTATGGAAATAATAAGAAAAGTATTACCAGATGATGCTGTCGTTTTTGGCGATGATGGTAGTCATTCTTTTTATGCAATAAGATATTTTAATATCAGAAAACCAGGTACATTCTTTTTTGATGACGTATTTGGAGCTATGGGACATGCCATAGGTTACTCAATTGGAGCACAACTAGCAAACTATAATTCTAGAATTGTTTGCATA
Organism: Clostridium sp. YIM B02569; assembly: GCF_022320765.1. NCBI lineage: Bacteria > Bacillati > Bacillota > Clostridia > Eubacteriales > Clostridiaceae > Clostridium > Clostridium sp. YIM B02569. The sequence continues at coordinate 78,328 of NZ_JAKJJX010000020.1, forward strand.
ACTGGTGATGGATGTACTTTTATGCAGGGAGCTGAAATTTCAACAGCAGCAAATTATAATATTCCAGTTACCTTTATAGTAATAAATAATGGAAGGTTAGATATGCCAGAAAAAGCTATGATAAAGTTTTTTGGAAAGACAGTAGGGACCAATTATAATGTACCATTAGATGGTAAAAAATTTGGTGAATCACTTGGTGTAAAATCATATAGATGCTGCAATGAACTTGAATTAAAAGAAGCATTAGAAATTTCAAATTTACATAAGGAAGCAATTCTAATAGAAGTTATGGTTGATCCAAATGAAATACCACCAACTATGAAAAGGGGATAGTAAAATGAATAAAGATTATGAAAACGGAATTAATATGTTAAAACAAATGACAGATGAAAATGGTGAACAGATGATAAATTCTGTAGGAGAGATATTTCCAGACTTTTTGGATAAAATGATTTCTTTTGGATTTGGTCAAATATATGCAAGACCAAATTTGGATTTAAAAACAAGAGAAATTGTAACAATAACTGCCCTTATAACACAAGGCGCATTTGAACAATTAGATTTCCATATAAAAGGTGCTCTTAAAGCTGGATTAAAACAAGAAGAAATCTTAGAAATTATTTTGCAATGTGCAGCATATGTAGGATTCCCTAAAGCTTGTAGCGCATTAGGAATTGCAGGAAAAATTTTCGCTGGAAAGCTCTAAATTGAGGATTGCATTCCATAACTTCATGTTTCTACTTTTAGTGTGACAAGTACTAAATGAAATAAGCTCTAGCAGAAAATTTACTCGCGTTTGTTCGCTGATTAAGTCATTATCACACAATCAAAAGTTAGGTTTCTATACTTGGGAGATTTTAAATACAACATATTTTTGCGTACTTCTAAGCCATTAATATAAGTACCAAGTTAAACAAGTGCTTACTAATAAATTTAAGTGGTCAAATTTCAAATGATTATTTCTTGAAATTAAAAATGCATATGATATCTGATTAGGATACACAAAAAGTGTAATAGAAAATTAGTTGAGCTGAGGCTTTCTCGTATTTAGAAAGTCTCAGCTTTATTTATTTTATATAAGTTTTTAGGTTTAAGTTACTTTTATTTGACAAAAAATAGAAAAAATAAAGATATTTCTAAAGATAGAATATAATTTATTGCGTAATAAGTTATAAATAAATGTAAAGTTGAAGGATTTTGGTATTTGATGTAGAAATTATAGTAATATAAAAGAATATTTAAAAATGGGGTTGAGTTTTTATGGAAATGAAATATTTATTTGAGACTATAATCAAAAATATCAAGCAGTCTTTACTAATTACCGATTCTAATGGAAAATTAGAATTCTTTAATGCTTCAACAGAGAAAATGTGGAATTATTCTGAGGAAGAGCTTAAAAATATGAATATTAATGATTTATTTTATTTTGAAAGTAGTTATGCAGAGGATAATAAGATACTTCAAATAAGCGATCTATTTCTATTTGAAAATTGGAATGGTGAAATTTATGCTAAAAATAAAGAAAGTTCTGTATTTTGTCTAAAGGTATCTATATGCCAAATTTTTGAGGAAAATTCAAATGTTAAGAAATATCTTATTATTTCTGAAAATATTGAAGAAAAGGTAAACCTCCTAAGTCAATTGAAACTTAAAGATGAAGAATTGCAAAGGAGTATTAAAAATTTAGAAAATGCTCAATTTATGATGATTGAAGAAGATAAATTGGCAAACTTAGGTCATCTATCTGCTGGAATAGCTCATGAAATTAATAATCCTTTAGGCTTTATCATAAGTAATTTTGGAACTTTAAAAAAGTATGTTGAAAAGCTTAATGAGATAATATTGCTATATAAAAGTTTACTGGCTAATTCAGAAGAAGGAATGTGCTTGGTTAAAGATGAAGTGGCAAATGTTGAGAGTTTAGAAAGAAAATATAATTTAGATTTTATAATGGATGACATTGATGAATTATTAAAGGATACTGAAGGTGGAATTGAAAGAGTTCAAAAGATAATAGCCGCAATGAGAAATTTTGCTCATTCATCTGTAGAAAAGAATTTTGAACAATATGATTTAAACTATGGAATAACAAATACTCTGGTTATAGCTAAAAATGAAATTAAATATAACTCTAATATTGAAATTGAACTAGATGAAATACCACAAGTGGAAGCAATCCCTAGTGAAATAAACCAAGTTATATTAAATCTTATTATTAATTCTTCTCACGCTATAAAGGAAAAACAAGAGAAGGCGGATCTAGACTACTTTGGATTATTAAAAATTCATACTTTTAGTGATGATTTATTTGTAAGTTGTGTTATAGAAGATAATGGTACAGGTATACCTAAGGAAAATTTAGATAAAATATTTGAACCATTTTTTACAACAAAACCTATAGGTAAAGGTACTGGCCTAGGATTAAGTATTGCCTATGATATTATAAAAAATACTCATAAGGGAGATTTGATTGTTGACAGTGTTTTAGGAGAAGGTACAAAGATTACTATAAAACTTCCTATTAGACATGAAGAACAGGGAGAGGTGACCCAAAATGAGTAAGTCTATTTTATTTGTAGATGATGAAAAAGCTATTTTGAATTCAATAAGAAGAGAATTTTTTGATAGTCCTTATGATGTATATATTGCAAATGGTGGAAGAGAAGCTTTAGATATTCTTGAAAAAAACCATATTGATCTAATAGTAAGTGATATGAGAATGCCTGAAATGGATGGGTATGAACTATTAAAAAGAGTTAAATTATTATATCCAGAGGTAACAAGATTAATATTAAGCGGTTTTACAGATGAAAAGACTGTTTTTAAATCTATCTATAATAATTTGGCAAAGCTATTTATAACTAAGCCTTGGAAAAAGGATGATTTTAGAAGGGCTATTGATGAGGTTTTTAAAACTGAGGAATTATTACATAATAATATATCCTTAAACCATATAAAAGAAATGGGCAAGCTTCCGACAATTCCGTCTGTACTACAAGAAATAAGCGATGTTGTTGAACATGATGATCACAATATAGATAGGATAGTAAGATTAATTGAGGCAGATATAACTTTAAGTTCTGAAGTCCTAAGAATTATAAATTCAGCTTTTTATGGGATAAAGACAGCTTCAATAAAGACAGCAGTATTAAGCCTTGGACTGGTAAATTTAAAGGCAATTATGGCAACTGCAGAAGTTTTTAAATCAGGAAATGATTTTTATAATAAAAATGAAATATGGGAGCATTCAAACTTAACTAATAAGATATTAATAGAACTATATAACAAAGCTTTAGGTAAAAAGATCCCTGATTATTACGGTACGGCAGGTCTTCTTCATGATATAGGAAAAGTAGCTTTCTTTAAGATATATGATAAGGAATATGATGATATTTATAAATTAGCAGCTGATAAATCCTTAGGTGAGATAAGTACTTTAGAGAAAGAAAAATTCAAAATAGATCATGAAGAATTAGGCGGATATCTACTACAATGGTGGGATATACCGTATGCAATAGTCGAAAGTGCGTTATATCACCACAATCCTATGTTAAGCAGCGATGCAAATAGAGAGCTCGTATCAATGATTTACATTGCAGATTATTATTCTTGGCATATAATAAATCCAAATTATAAACCAAAGCTTAGCCTAGGGGTTTTGGAAAACTACGGAATATCTGAAGAAAGATGTGAACAGATAGTAAAAAACTTAGTGGAAAGGAAGAATTAGCATGGATAGATTTAATGTACTTTTTGTAGATGATGAAACTAATATATTAAATTCAATAAATAGAATAACTATTCAAGAAGATTTTAAGTCGCTTTTTGCAGGTAGTGGAGAAAAAGCATTAGAACAGTTTCAAGAAAATGAGATTGCTGTAATAGTTACAGATATGAGAATGCCTAAAATGAATGGCTTAGAACTTTTAGAGAAAGTTAAAGAAATATCTCCTAACACAGTTAGAATGGTACTTTCAGGATATGCTCAAATATCACAAGTAATAGCTACAGTGAATAAAGTAGGCGTTTTTAAATATATTACAAAGCCATGGAATAATGAAGAGGAATTTCTTCCGGCTATTCGTGAAGCCTTAAAATATTATAACTTAGTAAAAGAAAATGAGATATTTAAAGTTCAAATAGAAGAAAAGAATAAGTTATATAAGAAGATCCTTGATAGCAACAATAATTTAGTGAAAAATAGTCAAAAAGATATTAATTATATTAAAGTGGTTTCGAAAATAATATTTGATTTGAAAAATAGTATGTATGATGGTTCAAATAATGAATGTTCTACACAAAAACACATTAGTGAATTAATAGATAAAGTATATTTTCAATATTTAGAGACTGTTCCAAGCATTTCTGAAAATTTTAATTTAACTTCACTACAGCCTAGATTTGATGAGTTAAAAAGCAGGAAATTACCTATAATTTATGATAATAATAATACAGCTCAAATTAATTATTTAGGCAACAAGCGAGTGTTTGAGTTAATATTTAATAATGTTTTAGAGATTATTACCTGGGATTCAAAAGAAGAAGAATTATTATTAAATTTCATGCATAACACAACTTTAAATATTAATTTCTTCATTAGAAACAAAAATAATTTTATAAAAACTACTAGTAAGCCAGAAGCTAAGCTTATTTTAAATTTCCTAGATGGCTTAAGCAAAATATTTGGAGGCAAGATTACTATAGTTCCTGACAAGTTCTTAATAAACATCAATACAGGTCTAAAAATTGCAGATTAGGGGTTGGGAATTATGAATATTTTAATTGTTGATGATACAAAGTTTAACATAATGACGGCAAGAGAGGTAATTAAAATCAGTGAAATTAAATGCGATATTATAACAGCAGCATCAGGAGAAGAAGCTATTGAAATTGTAAATACTCAGAATATAGATATAATACTATTAGACATAGTTATGCCAAAGTTATCTGGAATAGAAACCTTAGAGATTATAAGAAGAAATAATAAGAATGTGATTATTTTGATGTTTACATCGCTAACAGATAAAAAATACTTGGAAAAGAGTTTTGAATTTGGAGCTAATGACTACATTAATAAGCCAATTGAGCCTATAGAATTCACATCAAGATTAAAATCAGCAATAAAGATGAGGGAATATCAAAATGCTTTGATGGAATCCTATAATAATTTGAAAAATACTAATGCTCAACTTAAGGAGTCAAATGCAAAGCTTAAAACAACACAAATTGAATTGGTAAATAAAGAAAAACTATCTACTATAGGAAGGTTTTCAGCAGGAATTGCTCATGAAATCAATACACCTTTAGGATATGTTACTTCAAATATATATACAATTCAAAGTTATGCTAAAACTCTAAAAGAATATTTAGATAAATATTTAACTTTTATTAAGGAAAATGAAGAATATTTTTCTGATAAAAAAGAACTTGAAGAGCTATTAGGTTCTAGAGGCAAATTAGAATTTATCCTATCAGACTTTGAACCAGTTATAACGGAGACAAATGAAGGTCTTGAAAAAATAAGCAGCATAATTAAAAATATCATTAGATTTTCTAATGAAGATGCTTACGATAATTTTGAAATGAATAAGTTCAGTGAATTAATAGAAGAATCTATGAAAATTTTGAAGATGGAACTTAAAGAATACAAACTTGATGATTTATTTGACTTAGAGCTAAGCTTAATTGATGATGATTATATTAAGTGTAATAGATTCCAAATTGAACAAGTTATCTTTAATATTATAAAAAATTCAATTTATTACATTGGCATCAAAGATAAAAAAGGTAGCATAAAAATCAAGACTTATAGGGAAGCAGAATATTTTTGTTTAGAAATAAGAGATGATGGTACTGGCATTGAAGAAGAAAATATAAATAAAATATTTGATCCTTTCTTCACGACAAAAGAACCTGGCGAAGGAACTGGTTTAGGTTTGAGCATTTGTTATGATATTGTTGTAGTTAAACATAAGGGACATTTGCTAGCACAAAGTGTATATGGAGAAGGTGCAGCCATTATCATGAAATTGCCACTTTAATGGAGAAAATTATAGTGCCGTGAAGACTAAGTATTTCCCATACTTTTAAAGGTTATACGCTCAAGAAATAACCAGTCCGCAGAATTTACTCAAATATAAATTAATAAAGAAAAAACAAAAGACATTTGTCTAATGACAAATGTCTTTACTATTGACACAACAAAATAAAAACGATACAATAAGTTAGATATCGCTTTTTAATAATATTGTTTATATATCTCTAATTATATTATACACTTTCGGAAAAGCAATGTCAATAGAGTTCGGAATTAGTTCTGTAAAATTATTTTATCATAAGGAGCGAAGTATTATGAAAAATAACGACTTTGAATGGAAACTTGAACGTGAATGGCTGCAGGAGGTACTTAAAGAAGCTCAAAAACAACTTGATGAAAAACGTAACTTTAGAGAAAAGTTTAAAAGTGATGCAATCGAAGTACAAAGGGAGTTATGGGAGAATGTAGGATCAGTTTCTGTAAATAATGGATTAGAACAGATCGTAGACTTTATGCAGTCTATTAATACCATGAAAATACAGAAGAGAACTCATGAATTTACAAGAAAGCTTGAGCAAAAATACGAAAGAGTACTTTTATCTCCATATTTTGCAAGAATGGATTTTATTGAAAAAGGTGAGGAAAGGGCTGAAAAGTGTTATATAGGGATATCTAATCTTATTAATGATAACTTTGATTTTCTAATATATGACTGGAGAGCGCCAATTTCAAGCATGTTTTATGATTATGAAATTGGACAAGCAGAGTTTAAATGTCCTGAGGGTATAGTAGAGGGTGAACTTACACTTAAAAGACAGTATAAAATTAATAATGGTGAAATTGAATATATGTTTGACAGTAATCTTAAGATAGATGATGAAGTATTACAGGATATCTTGAGTAAAAGTACCGACACCAAGATGAAGGGCATTGTAACAACTATACAAAGAGAGCAGAATAAAGTAATTCGTAATGAAGAATATAGAAATCTTATTGTTCAAGGGCCTGCTGGTAGCGGTAAGACTTCTGTCGCTCTTCATAGAATTGCTTATCTTTTATATAAGCATAGGGATAAAATAACTCCTAAAAATATAGTGATATTTTCGCCAAATGATATTTTTAATGAGTATATTTCTGATGTATTACCTGAACTCGGAGAAGATAATATGTGTCAGACTACATTTAAAGAATATATGCACAAAGCTTTAGGTGGAGGACTTAACAAAGAAAACTATAGCGAAATGATGGAATATATTTTAGCATCAAAGAAGGAATCCGACTATCAAATAAGAATCAATAATATTAAGTTTAAATCTTCAATGGGGTACATAGATATATTAAAGAGTTATGTAACCTTTATGGAAAAGGAAGATACAAACTTTAAGAATATTAAATTTAGAGGCGATTTAATAATTTCATCTCAGGACTTAGATGAGTTATTTTTCAAAGATTATATAAATCTTCCACGAAAAAGAAGACTTCAAAAGATAAGAGAGCGGATTTTATTTCTTTTAAAGCCTTATGAAGAACAGCGTATAGAAGAAGTTGCTGGTGAACTTAAAGATTCAGATTCTTATTTAGATAAAGCTGAAATTATAGAACATAGTACAGCTATGGTAAAGAATGAACTGAAAGAGATTTATCATGAAATAAATAGAATGACAAAATTTGATTTAATGGGTATTTATAAAAAGTTATTTGAGAATCTTGAGTTTTTCTTGAAAGATTCAAATATTGAATTCAACGAGAAGAAAATTAGTGAAATAAGAAGATATACATTAGAAAAAATAAAAGTCCACAGGCTTAATTATGAGGATCAGATAGCCCTTCTGTATCTAAAAGGTGCTATGGGAGATCTTCCTAAAACCTCAGAAATCAAATACGTTATTATTGACGAGGCCCAGGACTATTCACCACTTCAATATGAAATATTTTATCAGCTTTTTAACCATGCAAACATGACTATACTTGGGGATTTGAATCAATCAATAAACCCATTTATGAATGTAGGAGACTATAAGAATATATCTCATATATTTGCTGAAGATAATACCTGCATAATAAATTTAACAAAAAGTTACAGATCAACAATGGAAATTACTAAATTTTCAAGAAGGCTCCTTGATAAGGGGCTTGAGGCTCAATGCGTGGAAAGAAGTGGAGAAGAACCTTTGCTTCTTGGCTTTTCAAATGAAAAAGCTATAAAAGAAAGACTTCTTGAAGATATAAAAATATATAATGAGAAAAATTATAAATCCATTGGAATCATAACAAAAACTGCCAAGGAAGCAAATGAGGTATATAATTTCTTAAAAGATAAGACTAATGTTAGGTCAATAATAAAGGATGACGATGAGTATGTGAGTGGCATACTGGTAATACCTGCTTATCTTGCTAAAGGATTAGAATTTGATGTGGTGATTATATATAATGCAGGAGATGAAAATTATAGTTGTGAAGAGGAAAGACTTTTACTTTATACTGCTTGCACTAGAGCACTTCATGTTTTGCGCGTATACTACTCAGGAAATATAACACCATTACTTAAGTAAGATTATTATTGAGTGCTTAACAATTTTTTTAGGAGAGGTTTAATAAAAGGAAATAGAAGACTATGACTCAAATTATATTATAGGGTTCCATATTGATAACAATACATATCCACTGTTTTAATTTCCTGAATAATGGCAATGTTGGAAGTCCATAAGTTTGAATATCATTGTGGAACCCTATAAAATTAGTATGAAGTCCAGATAAATTAAAAAAATAAGAATGACATCTCATATTGAAAGTTAAAATGGTGATATTATAAAAAATTAACTACTGGTTAATTTTTATGAATAAAAGATGAAAAGTCTTCAATTGCTCAAATTATGTAGCTTTGATATCATTTAATTATAAAGTTCCGCGTGAGAATCAAATTTATGTGGATACAGCCTCATTGAAATATTTCAAATATTCAATGAGGAACTCAATAATGTTTTAGTTGATCAATAAGGACATAATAAATAGAGGAGTTAATTTTATGATTATAAGTGAAGTTATTAGGCATTATAGAAAAAGAGAAAATCTTACTCAAGAGCAGGTTGCTGATTATTTAAATGTAAGTACTCCAGCAGTAAATAAGTGGGAAAATGGAGTTTCATATCCAGATATAACATTGCTGCCACCTCTTGCACGTGTCTTAAAAATAGATGTTAATACTTTATTGGCATTTAATGAGGAATTAACAGATACAGAAGTAAAAAAACTTACAAAAGAGGTGGGTGAAACTGCATCAAAAGAGGGAATTAAAAAAGCTTTTGAGAAAGGCAATGATTTAATTAAACAATATCCAGGTTGTGATGAGTTAATATTAATGATATCAGAAGTGCTAAGAATATATTTGTTAGGACTTCAAATTGATGAAAAAGAAAAATATGAAAGAAAAATTATTGCTTGGCTTGAAATTGTAGCAGCTGGTAATAAGGAAAAGACAGCTTCCATGGCAAAAATAGATTTATCAGCGATTTATAGGGAGAAAAAAGAGTATGAAAAAGCTCAAGAAATATTAGATAAAATTCCAGAAGTAGATGTAGATAAAAAAATTCAACAAGCAGTATTATTTGAAAGTATGGGTAAAACAGATGAGGCTTATGGTATTTATGAAGATAAGTTAAGGAAAAATGGCCACGAAACATTTGCTGTTTTATCTCTTATAATAAGACTATTATATAAAGAAAAGAAATTTAGAGAGGCAGAAGAATACATAGAGCGTGCTAAAAAGATTGCTGAGGTATTTGATTTAGGAGCGTACCATAAATATGAATTAGATTTATGGCACTCAATAGAAAGACAAGATTCGGAAAGAACTATAGAAGCAATTATAAATATGGTAAATGAAGCAAGTACAATGGATGACTCTATTAAATCAAAATTATATAGTCATATGAAATTTGATGTTACTAATAATTGGACCAAAGATAAATATAAAGATTTAGTAAAAAGGGTATTAAGAAAAAGAAAGAATATTGATTTTGTTAAAGATGATCCAAGAATAAAGTCTCTGTTGAAATAAACAATATTAAGTCTATTTTATTTTAAGATTAGAAATAAAATGGACTTAATATTTATCTAAGTGATTTTTAATTTTACATAAATTTAAGGATATTGCAGCATACATAATATAAACCCAAAAAGAATTGTATTACTGTAATTTGTAGTAAAAATAATCTTATTAAAGGAGATTTAAATTTGTGGCTAAAAGACAGAGCGAAAAAATTAAGATCAGATATCCCTGCAATATACATAGCATTAAAAAAGAAGGAAACTCCAGTAATTGCAAAAGTTTTTGCGATGATTACAATTATATATGCGTTATCACCAATTGATCTTATACCTGATTTTATACCTGTTATAGGTTTGCTGGATGACATAATTTTACTTCCAATACTTATTACAATAACAATAAAATTTATACCAGAAGAAATACTTAGAAAATGTAGAATTGAAGCAGAAAACTTATGGATTAACGGAAAACCTAAAAGGTGGTATTTTGCCATACCAATTTTATTAGTATGGATAGCGTTAATATTTCTAACATTAAAACTTTTTTAAATGGAACCTTATTAAAAATAAATAAATGTTTAAGGTTTCCATTAAATATTCTTTTAAATAAAACTTTTCATAATTTAAAAGAATATAAGAAGAAAGATGAAAATAACAATATAAAATACCAAATATATCAATAAAATAAGAAGCGAAATACAATTGAATTAACAATATATGTTATAATAACTATAAAGATAGTAGCTTATTATAAAATGATAAGTTATGAGATAGGAGGTATTATAATGGGAATTTTTAATAGGCTTTAATAGTCTATATTTTCGAGTAGTTACTAATTCTCAGGTGTAGACTATAAAGAAAATTTATAATGTTTATTAATGGGAGGTAAAAAATGTCTTATTTTAAATATCAAAATTTTAATATATTCTACAAAGTATATGGTAAAGGAAAACCTTTAATTATAATACATGGGGATACAGCATCTTCGAAAATGTTTATGCCAGAATTAAATTTTTATTCTAAAAACTTTAAGGTGATCTTGCTAGATTTAGTAGGACAGGGAAGATCTCAAAGAGTAAGCGAATTACCTTTAAATTATTGGCATTTTAATGCAATGCTAGTTATTGATTTATGTAAATATATAGGTATTGAAAATGTTAATTTGTTAGGGACAAGCGGCGGTGCTATTATTGCTTTAAATGCAGCGTTAGAGAACCCAAACTTATTTGATAAAATAATATTAGATAGTTTTATGGGAGAAAACTTATCCTGTGAGTTTGCTCAAAAAATTTTGAATGATAGACAAGTAGCAAAAAAGAAGTTAAGTTCAAAGTTATTTTGGTTTATGATGCACGGATTTGATTGGAAAAATGTTATTGATCAAAATACAAATCTAGTCATGAACTTTTCAAGATATAGATGTGATTTTTTAGATGATAGTCTTAACAATATAAAAAATCAGACTCTAATTACAGGAAGTTTGAAAGATGATCTAATACCCAATATAGAAAATAAATTAAAAAACATCAATTTGAAAATAGAAAATTCTAAATTAGTATTTTTTAAGGATGGAAATCATCCAGCTATGTTTAGTAATAGAAAAGAGTTTAGAAATTTAGTACTTAGCTTTTTGATGTAGATTACAAGAATATTTTGTGGTTAAGACCGATATTCCTAATTATAATATTAGATTAATTAAACCACAGTATGCATAAATCAAGATGCCACATTATTCATAATGAGTTTTGTGGCATTTTTTTGTAATGCGAATTATGTTTGTAATACATGCTATAATTGGTGTATAGTGGCAATTGGGGTTGGAGTATTAAACAATATCAATTTCTAATACAATATAAAATTCTAAATTTGAGGAAGATGAATTATGAAAAAAGACGAGTACAATATTGGAAAATTAGTTAGGGAATTAAATATCAATAAAGAGACTATAAGATATTATGAAAAAATTGGATTGCTCTCTGAAACTAAACGTGATAAAAACGGGTATAGGTTATATTCGGACGAAGATATAGAAAAGATTAAATTTATACTTATTATTAAAAAATTTGGTTTCTCATTAAAGGAAATAAGTACATTAATGTATAATGAAGTCTTATGTGGTGATATTACAAGTATTAGGAACCTTGTTGGAAATAAGATAAATGATATTAATAGTAAAATGAATGAACTTATAGAAACAAAAAATCTGCTTGAAAAGGTAAAGAAAAATATATTAGATAAGAATTTAGAATGCTGTGGTGATATGGAAGTTTATCTAAAAATTAAATCTTGACTGTGTAGTATAGTACATGCCTTAAAATATCAATAAAAACTAGTATATGTATTTAAATATGAAAATTTTCATAATAAGAGTTATTAGGAAATTACTTGATTATGTAAATGAAATAGGAGGTTTTTATGATAATAGAAGAGGACGCAATATTATATTTTTCAGGAACAGGTAACAGCTTGCAAGTAGCCAATGATATAGCACATGAATTAGGCAATTTTAATTTGTGCAAAATAACTTCACTCGTAGCAAAAGAAAAAATAAAGATTGAAGGAAAAACACTTGGAATAGTTTTTCCTGTAATCTATAATCGTTTGCCATTGGTAGTAGAGAGAATTATAAAAAAGCTAGAAATTAATAAGGATACGTATGTTTTTGCAGTAGCAACTCATGGTGGAACACCAGCTGATGTGTTAAATAAACTAAAAAAGTTATTGCAAAATAATAATATAATGCTTAATTCTGGTTTTTTACTCCATATGCCATTAAATAATATTTTTGCCTTTGGATCAATTTCTATTGAAAAACAAAACAAAATTTTTCAAAAAGAAAAATATAAAGTAAAACATATAGCACATATAGTTGCAAAACACGAAAATTACAAATGTGAAGTTAGCCCATTAATATTTGATACATTAATTGATAAAATTTTTATCAAAACTACTGACAAGATAGTGAAAAACCTACATCTAAGAGATAAAGATTTTTGGGTTGATGATAATTGTAATGGCTGCAGATTATGTGAAAAAATTTGTCCTGTCAATAACATACAATTTAATATTAATAAGCCAATATGGAAACATAATTGCGAGCAGTGTGCAGCTTGTATTCAATACTGTCCAAAAGAAGCAATTCAATGGAGAACGAAAACTAAGAAAAGAAGAAGATATAGAAATCCTAATATAAGTATTAACGAACTTATAGGGTGTTAGTATTAAGATTTATTTATAATATGACGGTATGTTGTCATATTTAGAAATTTATAATGATTATGGAGGTGTTGATTTTGAAATATGAATGGAGAAAAGAGGAAAAAGAGATCTATCTGCCAAAAGAAAAACCGACTTTAGTTAAAGTCCCTAAAGCAAAATATTTCTGTATTAAGGGAGAAGGGAATCCGAATGATGGAGATTTTTCTAATAGAATTGCTGTATTATATTCTCTTGCCTATGCAGTAAGAATGATGCCTAAAAGTGGCTTTATACCTGATGGATATTTTGAATATACTGTTTATCCTTTAGAAGGATTGTGGGATATGACTGAAGTTGGTAAGAGTAGTGAGGTATTTAATAAAGATGAACTTATATATACGATAATGATAAAACAACCAGATTTTGTAAACGAAGAAGTGACAAAGAAAGCCTTTGAAATTGCTAATAAGAAGAAGTCAGATAAATTATTAGAAGAAGCTTATTTTGATGAAATAGAAGATGGATTATCAGTTCAAATGCTACACATAGGTTCTTATGACAATGAGCCAGAAACTTTTAGTAAGATGAAAGAGTATATTAACGAAAATAATTTAAAAATTAAAAGCTTAATTCATAGAGAGATATATTTATCAGAGGCTAGAAAAGTTGAAAAAGATAAATTAAAAACAGTATTAAGATATACGGTAACTAAATAATAAACTTAAATTTGTACAAGAGTTTAAATTAATAATCATTTATACAATAAAGGAGAAATACTATGGCATATAAATTGAAAGAAATAACAATAAGAACAAATAATTCTGATGAGGGAATAAAAATGATTGATGAACTATGGGGGGATATTGTAAGTGGTAAATTACCTCTTCTTTTTGATAATGAACATATACTTCAAAAAGATGCTTCTCCAATTTCAAAATATAGTAACTATTCTAGTGATGAAAGAGGGGATTATGACCTTACAATAATGAATGTAACACCTAATTTTTTTGAGAAAATGGAAATGAAAGTGAGAACAGGCCTATATAAAAAATATCATGAAAGAGATGAAGATAGGAAAATAGATGTGTGTGCAAAAAAAGCATGGGAAAAGGTATGGAGTGAGCAAAAATTAGGAGATATAAAGAGAGCATTTTCGGAGGATTATGAAATCACTGTTCCTGGTGAATACGCAAAAGATGGAAATGCACATTGTTATTTATATATTTCTGTCCAGTAAAATAAAAAATAAGTTGAAATACATTTTAAAGCATTATATTATGAATTCAGGCACCGGTGTACATTATTAACAAAGAAGGTAAAGTATGAATATTAATATTGAAATGATACCAGAATATAAAATTGCTTATATAAGGAAAGTAGGTCCTTATGGTTTAGAAAATGTGCAAGTAATGGAACAATTGAAAAGCTGGGCTAAAGAAAATAGCTTATTTAATGAAAGATCAATAATCCTAGGAATAACTCAAGATAATCCTGAGATCACAGAACCTGCAGATTGCCGATATGATGCATGTTTAGTTGTTTCTGATGAATTTTATTTTGAAAGTAATAATATTAACGTTGGAAAAACTATGGGAGGAAAATATTGTGTGTTTAAAATAAATCATACAGTAGATGCTATACAAAAAGCATGGCTTGAAATATTTTCGGAGTTATCAAAGAGAAATTATAAAATTGATGATAAAAGAAAGATTATTGAACGTTATACCATGCAAATGATAAGTAACCATTATTGCGAAATTTGTGTGCCTATATTATAAAAAATATTAAAGTAAATTCTAGGTTACCTAAGCAAATAAGATTAGAATAATCTGCTTTAATTGATTTAGAATGTTAATATATTATAGGTGTTTAAAACTTAGAATTAAATATCTGCATATTAGGAAGAAGTATCTAAAAAGACAAAGATACTTCTTCTTTGTGTAGATAAATTGATATTCTACATATAAAGGTACATTGCTTTAAAGAAAGCTTGTTAAAAATAATTAAACTTTTAAAGTTTTCATTAAACATTCATTTAAATGAATATTATTTTAAATAAACCTTTTTTTAAATTTAAAAAGTAAAAAAGTTACGAAGGTTAAAACAAAAAAAGTTAACAATTTAACTTAAGGTGAATCTATATCTAATTAAAAAAGCCCCTCTACTGGGGGCAAGATGAGTACTTTAACTTAATAGAAAATAGACTTATCATAGTATTTAATAAATTTGAAGATATTTTTACAATAAATTAGCGTAAACAACCTAAAATATTATTATGGAGTTATGCTTGTTGGAGTAAAAACTAATTGACCATTACCTAATACAACAAAATTAAAATCCTCTTTCATTGGTCTTAAAACATAATGTATTGAGTTACCTTCTAATCGTATAGATTGCTGTATTACTTTGCTACCATCGAATATAATTAAGAAAACTTCAGTGGGGGAAACATTCTGAGCAGTATACGCAACATTTGGGAGCAAATTCAAATCCTTCATTCTGTAAATACCTTGTGAAAATGTTTTTTGAGCTGGAGACGCAAAAGAAGGAACTGTATTTAGGTTAAGAGATAATAAAAGAAAAATGGAGCAGATAAATATAATTTTTTTCATCGATTTGCACCTCTTCATAATTTTAGTAGCTAAATTTATTATGTGAAAGCGCAAAGAAAATATTCATATTAGGATATCAAGGTGTTATAGTAAAATAGATTAAAAAATGGCTGGTAAATAAGCAGTTTATAAAGTTAGAAAATGCTATATATAATATACATCTATCTGTAGTAAATAATGAAATACTTATCTAATATGCTATAATTAGTTTATTAAAAATTTATATTGTATATAAAGAGGGATTAATTATGATAGTAAAAAGTGTAACAATTTATGTAAAACAAGAGCATGTAGATGAGTTTATTAAAGCAACTAAAGAAAATCAAAATGATTCATTGAAAGAAGAAGGAATTATATGTTTTGATTTTTTTCAATGCAAAGATGATTCAACTAGGTTTTTACTTTACGAAGGCTATAAATCAGAAGACGATGTGAACAAACATATGGAAACCGAACACTTTAAAAAATGGATAAATACAGTTGAACCGTGGTTTTCAGCTCCGAGAGATAAGGCTACATACATACCTGTTCCATAAATAGTATGAACATTCAAGATAAAATGATTACTTTATTTTACTTTAATAGAGAAAATAATTCTTATTAAGTCTAATTTCAGGCGTTCTAAAGTAGTAAGAATAAATTGAGTTAAGCTAAGATTTTCTTAAATTTAGAGAATCTTAGCTTTAAATATTTTATCTTAAACATCAACAGAATTAAAATCTATTTTAAGATAAT
Source organism: Clostridium sp. YIM B02569 (assembly GCF_022320765.1). Classification (NCBI taxonomy): domain Bacteria; kingdom Bacillati; phylum Bacillota; class Clostridia; order Eubacteriales; family Clostridiaceae; genus Clostridium; species Clostridium sp. YIM B02569. The sequence goes on from NZ_JAKJJX010000020.1 coordinate 94,957, forward strand.
CATAAATATTAAACTGACTCTTCTTATTAAAGTAATATCATTACAAAATGCTTTTGTAATCATTTGATAGATAAAATGTTAGGTTGTTAAGATATATAAGCAATAGATTATAGATCGTTATACATGACTTGAATCAAACTAACAGATTTTATCAGATCATTTGAAAGCCTAGATACTTGAAGAAATTTTTGCCACATCAAAGTCCCCATACAATTAACTTTTTTAAAATCTTTACTTAATCAAAAGATGATATGTAAGATAGTAAATTTAGTTGCATATATATCTTTTCTGAGAACTATAGGGTTTTATCACATAATATGGTAAAATTAAAATGTTTAATAAGAATTATAATGAAAGAAAGGAGAAAATATGACCGGAATTATAGTGATTTTTGCATTAACGCTAATAACGCTTAGCATCATATTCTTAGATATCACTAAAAGATTAAATTTGCTACATAAAATTTTAATGTATATATATTTTATATTTGCTCCACATATTGTTGCGTTAGGATATTTTTTAATACAACATACCAAATTTGGACAAGATAATGATATATGCAAGTGGATTATTTTAACAGAGATAATTATTTTTATTCTATATATTTTTATAAAAGTAAACATAATTCCAAATAATAAAAAGCAAATAGTAAACCTTAGATTAAGAATAGCGTTAGGCGGAAGAAGTCTCGTTTTATATGGATTATATACAGCATTTTTCCAAATTATTATATATTTAATAGGAAATACGATAATGCAAAGATTAGCAATTCCAGAACACATATTAGTAATTGATAGTATTATTGTTGTGTTAAACATTATTATTTTAATTATCAATGGAATGCTAAGAATTTTATGTACTTCAAGAAGATTAAATATTGTAAAAAGACTTATCGTAGGATTTTGGAGTCTTATTCCAATTGTAAATATTTTTGTGATGTTATATGCTTGCCATACCGCAGCAATAGAGTATGATCATGAGTGTTATAAAGTAATTAATCATGAAGCGCGTGTTGATTCAGAAGTATGTAAAACAAAATATCCTCTTGTATTAGTTCATGGTGTAGGTTTTAGAGACTTAAAATATATTAATTACTGGGGCAGGATACCTAAAGAGTTAATTCGTAATGGAGCCACAGTTTATTATGGAAATCAAGAAGCTTGGGGAACAGTCGAGTATAATGCAAAAGATATTAAAAATAAAATATTAGATATATTGAAAGAAACGGGATGCGAAAAGGTAAATATTATTGCGCATTCAAAAGGTGGACTAGATTCACGTTATATGATTAGTAAATTAGAAATGGGAGATTACGTTGCATCATTAACTATGATATCCTCTCCACACAGAGGATGTAAGTTTGTTGACCTTGCTTGCAAAATTCCTGATGGAATTTATAAATCCATTGCAAGATTTTTTGATAAGCGTTATAGATTTCTAGGTGATAAGAATCCTGACTTTTATACTGCAAGCAGACAGTTTTCAACGTACCATAGTAAAAAATTCAATGAAGAGGTAAAAGACGTAGATGGGGTGTATTATCAAAGTTACACATCTGTAGTAAGAAATCTATTTAGTGATTATGTTGTTGCAATACCGTACATTTTAGTAAAGTTAACAGAAGGTGAAAATGATGGTCTGGTATCTATTCAATCTGCTAAATGGGGAGAATTTAAAGGTGTATTGAGAAATAAACGAAGGCGTGGAATCTCTCATGGGGATATTATAGACCTAAGAAGAGATGACTATAAAGACTTTGATGTAATAGAAAAATATGTGGAAATTGTATCAGATCTTAAAAATAAGGGCTTTTAGGTAGTAGAATAAAATTTATATAGAGCATTATAGCTGGTGAATAAAGGATTAAAAATACTAAGGGGAGTGTATTTAACTTCTCTTAACATTTTTAATCCTTTATATTTTAAACATTTTTATTTTATCGCCTAAAACCAATATTTATTACTTTTTAAACGTGTCATTTTACAATTATATTCTGATTCAAACTTTGAAATTTTGTATTATTAAAAAAACCTAAAAGCAACAAATATTAATAATATTATTATAACTGGAATAGACAAAATAGATGCCATTATACGCCTACCAATTTTACTTCCAAAATTAATAGTGCTTCCTATACCGTTCCTCTTATCAACAGATTCAGATGGATTATTGGATTATAGTAGAAAATTCCAAGTTTCCAATGTCTAGGGTCGTCATCTTTATTCACTAGAAATACATCTCCTTATATTTATATACAAATAGTTAATTTTTATTTATTTGATTATATACCTTTAATTGTAAATATTCAAATGTCTAATGTACCTGCATATAAATTTCGTATATTGCTTTTGAAAACAGGATGCAAAGCTAAAAATATACTAAATGCATAGTGTATTCAACGCAAAGACTCTGTATATATCATTCTTCAACTGAGAATACTGTATAAGGTTTTGAAATTTTGTCAAATAATCAATGATAGTCAAAAATGAGAGTATAGTACCAATACTAGACGTTACTCTGAAAGATAAGTATTCCGTATACTTCACATTATTTCTAATTCATTATTAAAATAAGTAATTGTTCTAAATCAAATATTCTGCTCGTATTAAACATTTCCTCAAGATCATAAAGGGTTTTTTCTGAATTTTCAACTTCCTTAGAATACATATGCATTATGTCTATTTGATCATTTATATCAAAGTTATAATTATTATCAATCCAGCGTACTACATTTAACTCTTTAATAATGAGATAACTCATAACAGCTAGTGTAACTTTAGAGTATAATTCTTCATCAAAAGTAGCTTTCATAAAATATTGAAATATAAAATATACCATTAAATGTTCATATTCATAGATTTTTGTTTCATAATATTCATTAAAAGCATCATATTGTTTTTTATAAAAAGTAACATCGTTTATTTTGTAAAAACATTCAATAGCATGATCTAGTATTTGTGGCCAGTTATCATTAATAGGATCGAGGTTTTTATACTCATTCATACATTTAAGCATATTTTTATACTTATCATATTGTTTTGCTTTATACTTATCAAACTTATTAAGAAGCTCTTTCTTATAAGATTCGCTAGAATATCTATTTACTATATTTTTAATTTTTGATAGCTCATTTTTATTTATTTCTTCTTGAATATCATGAGCAAAATTAATTACTAATGAAATCCTATGATTTAAATCTATAGATCGGTCTTGTAGAATATCTAAGGCCGCTTTCCTAGCTGGTATTAGTTGCACGGAAATATCAAAATTTATATCATCATATTGACTTTCTATTTCATAATCATCTGAAACTTCAAAAGTAATTGGATTAGGAACTTGAAGAATTAATCTTGCAGCCTCAGGACAGGACAAAGATACCCCCATCTCACGTAAATTACTGTATTCCTCTATTAACCTTGGATATGTCTTGCATGTATAACATAAGCTTTTTTCTCCAAGTTCAGTATAGATATCACAAAGGTTATTTTTATTTAAAAACGCGCAGTTATTATTTTGTAATACAAAGCCAGGCTCTCCATCTTCATACAATGTTAAATTTGATCTTAATCTTTCACCAAATTCACCACTTACATTGTTATAATTCTTATATGTTTCATCATCAATTATAATTTCCCACCCAGCACAACAAGTATCAGTACATTTTGAAGCGATGCATTTAAAATCTTTATAATAATGGGGTACTATTGTTTTCATGTAAATTACCTCTTATGTTTATTAATTAGGGCATATAGAAGAAAATAGACACATATAAAAAGAGTAGCTATGATACAATACGGAACTTTTCTGATATAAGAACATCCCATAGTGTCATTGACTTGTTATTTATTTGAATATGCCCAAGTTCCATTATAATATACCACTTAATTGAGCATTGATAAAAGTATTTTAATGAGAGAACAATGTTTTGTGGAATAATACTTGTTTGATTATATGGATAATTTTTTAACTGCAAAGAATAAAAGGATAAGTTTAGGAGGCTTGCGCATATAAAAACGAGTATAATAGCTTTAAATAAAAACCAGAAGGCTTTATATTATTAGAATTAGTAGAGACAGATTTGGGGAAATGACAATTGAGGAATTATTGCATTAGATAATTTAATTTTATTGAATGAAGTAAGAAAAAGAGAGAATAGTTATTCAAAGTATGATTTTTATGAAATTACTTTTGATTTTCATAAAATGTCCCTTAGAGATACAATAGTAGAGAGGACAGTATTTTGAATAATGATTGATATTTAGAGAAGTATTTTATTGTGAGTTGGCTATATATTAGGAAGATTATTGCATTTTTAGATGCAAAAGTTCTCCTTTTATAGAAAAGATTATTTTTATATAATTAAAACATAGGGGATAGGAGAGTGTAGTTCAAATGAGATTTAGTCAGATAATGAGTGATTTCATAGACAATGAAGATTACTGTTCAATTGAATATTTTATTCACAAATACAAAGTATCTAAAAGAACAATTCAAAGTGACATTTCATATCTCATGAGAATTTCAGCTAGTAAAGGATTTGAAATACATACCAAAAGGGGTGTGGGATATTTATTAGAGATTAAGGACGATGAATTATTCGGGAAATTTCTTAAAACTTTAGATGAAAACATTGTTTTTAAGATAAAAGAAAGGCCATCTCAAGTACTGGCATTTTTATCAGTCCAAGATGAATACATTTCAATGGATAAAGTTGCAGACACTTTTCAAGTTTCTAAAACATTGATCAAGCATGACATTAAAGAGGTAGAGGAACTAGCTAAAGGTTATTATCTGGCTTTGGAAAAAAAGAGTCATCATGGAATAAGAATAGTTTCTTCAGATAGAAATCTTAAAAAATACTTATGCCAGGAATATCAAACTAAAAACGTATTTGTTAGAATGGCAGTTGACGGTGTTGTAATTGACTTTTCACATGTTGAGTCTCAATTGATAAGACAGATGAACAAAGAAAAATTAAATATTAATTATAATGAGCTATTAAATATGATAGTTTATCTAAAGTCCATGGTATATATTTCACTAAAAGGAAATAAGCAGCCTGTCCAAGATTATGAATTTCATGAATCTAATCCTATTGAAAAAATTGTTGAATCATTAATTCATATAATGGAAAAGAAATATAAGGTATGCTTTGATAAGGATAGCGTTGAGGAATTGATAGAAGTTATGCAGAAAAATATCCATAGGAAAGATACCTATGTTTCTTTCACTGACAATTTGATTGATGATATAGAAGTTTTTTTGAAAAAAACAGATGAAACTTATGATACTCATTTTTTTGAAGATCAGGACTTGAAACGGCTTTTACTTTCGCATATATCCTTATTAGTAGACAGGCTTCACAATAAAATTTCATATAAAAATGCTCTGGCAAATGAGCTAAGTATCACATATCCCATGATATTTAATATAGCAATACAATTTTGTGATATTCTCCATGAAAAGTATAATGTAGAATTTACCTTTGATGAAATAGGTTTTGTAGCTATGCATTTTGCAGCACATATGGTAAAGGAGAAACAGCTAAAGCTTCAATCTTACAATAAAATCTGCGTAGTATGCTCTTCTGGCGGTGGAAGCGCATATATGATTAAAATGCAGCTTGAATCCGTATTCCCAAAGTCAGAAGTCAAAACCTTCTCTTTTTTGCAGCAGGATGAGATGATCAGCTATAAACCCGATATTATTTTTACAGTTATACCAATATCTTATGATGCCCACATACCTATCATTTATATAAAAGAGCTTTTGGATGACAAAGATCTATATAGAATTAGGCAGATTATCGAGTGCGATGATTATGATCCATATACATTGATTAATGAAAATCCAATATACTATTCCTATTTCTCAAAGGAATTTTTCAATATAACAGAAGAAGATAACTATGAACATCTCATTAGAAATATGGCAGAAGAGCTTGAAAAGAAAGGATATGGCAAGGAAGGATATGCAGACTTAGTTATGGAAAGAGAGGCATTCATAAGTACCATTTATTTAAATGGCGTATGCATACCTCATCCTATTGAAACAGATGCCTTAAGAAATGCAATATCAGTCAGTATATTAAAAAAGCCCTTTATGTGGCTGGAAAAAGAAGTAAGGATCATTTTTATGATTTGTTTAAAAAAGGAACAGGTTGAGGTCTATAAAGACATTACTAAAAAGTTATATCAGCTTATGCAGGAGCCAAAATACTTAGAAAGAGTTATTCGTGTTAAATCTTTTGAAGAGCTTATGGCAGTGATGAAAGAGATGGGAGGTGTTAATTATGAATGATATTTTATTGAAAGCACTAAGTGATGCGGACAGTATAGCTTCAAATGAAAATGAAGTCAGAGAGATTTTATACAAGGAACTTACAAAATATAGTGATGAGGTTTTTTGTGATAATATTGGAAGCATTATATTTCATAAAAAAGGGAAAGGTGAGAATCCACTGAAAATTATGTTCTGCGCCCATATGGATGAAGTGGGCTTTATGGTTCGCAGTATTTCTGATATCGGGTTTATTTATCTTATAGCTGTCGGCAGGGTGCAGGATAAAAGCAAAGAAATGCAGTTAGTTAGACTAACAACCTTTACTGGTAAAAAAATAGAGGGACTGTTAAATGTTACGAAAGATAGTGAAGGAAATATAAAAGATATGTACGTTGACATTGGATGTGACACTTTTGATGAGGTTAAATCACTGGGTGTAGAGATAGGCAATATGGTCTGCTTCGCAAGTGAAGCAAGACAATTATCAAATGAAAAGGTTTATATGGGAAAAGCAATGGATGACAGGACAGGCTGCTATGTTATTGCCGAGGCCATGAAGAGGATGAAAGATGATTTGGAAAACGATATCTATTTTGTTGGAACAAGCAGTGAGGAAGTCGGAACCAGGGGAGGGAAAACTTCAGCTTATATAATAAATCCAGACATAGTATTTGCTTTAGATGTAGCAAACAATCCTGAACTTACAAAAAATTATACAAATCATCGCCTTATTGGAAAGGGACCAATGATTGTGCATTATGATAAGACTATGTCTCCTAATATAAAACTCCTAAGGTATGTTATGAATATGGCGGATGAAAAAGGAATTCCATATCAATGCGATATGTTTAGCGGGGGAGGAACTGATGCTGGAAATGCACATTTAGATCGAGGAGGAAAACTATCATTGGTCTTAGGAATACCACTACGATATTGCCATGGTGCATATTCTTTTGTCCATAGTGATGATTTGGAAAATTTAATTAAACTTGTCTATGAGCTATGTTATCGTTTAAAACGTAAAGATTACGAAAAATTTATAGATTTTTTAGGAGGATATGAAAATGACTGAAGTAGAACAAAGCATTATTATGGAGATGATTTCTTCCGCTGGTGAAAGTAAGGTGAAATCTTTTGAAGCATTAAAAAAGGTAAAGACGAAAGAGTATGATGAGGCTCGTAAATTATTAAATGAAGCCAGAGAGGCAGATTTGGCTGCTCATCAAATTCAAACAAAGATTATAACTGCTGAATTGTCAAATAGCGAAAATAAACCTGAAGTTGGGTTATTAATGGTACATGCACAAGACCATTACATGACAGCTCAATTAGCTAGAGATCTAATTGAGGCGTTAATAAATGTATTTGAAGAAAGGGAGGAAAAGTAAAATGAAGATTGTATTATGTTGCGCAGGAGGCTTTTCAACGACTATGCTTATGGACAGTATGAAAAATACCATTAAAAAAAGTGAAAAACTTAAAGAGGAGGATTTTAAATTCATTGCAATCCCTGTAGATATTCTTGAAAGTGAAGTAGAAGGTTGTGATGCGGTTGTTGTAGGACCACAAATTGCACATAAGCTTGATTATATTAAATCAATTATTGATCCACATGAGATTCCTTATGTTGTTGTAGATAAGGAGACTTATGGCAAGATGGATGGAGCAACAGTATTAAAAAAAGTTCTTATAGAACGTAAAAAAGCTGATATGAAAAAAATAAAGTAAGGAGGGTGAATAATGTTTAACAAGTTTGAAGCTTTTATGAGCAAGTACTTAGCGCCACTTGCTAACAAGATGGATAAAGAAATTCATTTAAGTGCCATTAAAAAAGCCATGGTAGCTTTAATGCCTTTGTTAATTATTGGTAGTTTTTGTTTGATTCCAGAAGCCATCCCTAATATGATTGGTGAGAATAATCCAATATCTCAATGGATATTAGCTAATCTTGATATTATTTATATTCCTTACAACGTAGGTATGGCACTGATGGCCTTATACGCTACAGCTTTTATGGCCTATCATCTTGCCAATTCCTACAAGCTGGATGTACCAGGGTGTATCAGTATGGCGGTTATTTCTTTCCTTATGATGACTGTTGATTATACAAAAGATGGTGGGATTATAACTAAATATTTAGGACCAAAAGGTCTGTTTGCAGCGATGTTTGCAGCAATTATTGCAGTGGAATTATATCGCTGGTGTAAAAAGAAGAAATTCACAATTAAAATGCCTGATTCAGTACCAGATTTTGTTTCAAGATCTTTTGAAATGATTCCAATATCAATTATTATTATTGGTTTCTTCTTAATTATACGTATTGTGTGTGTGAATGTGTTTAATATTATGCCTCCATTAATTTTTACAAGCATATTTGCACCATTAGTAGGGTCTATGGACAATCCGTTGTCTTATACATTCTTAAAGATATTGCAATGTTTATTATTTTTCTTTGGAATTCATCCTTCTGTATTGAGTCCAATAACAACTCCAATTTCTACTCAGTTCCTAGCAGAAAATATAGCTAACTATAAAGCTGGATTAGCCATGACTCATTTCTTCGCCCCAGGTCCAGAGTCTGCATTTGGTAACTTTACAGGAACAGGTATAACATTTGGTCTAGTATTCTGGTGCTTATTATCTAAATCAAAGGCCTTAAAGCAGATAGGACGTGTCGCATTAATTCCTGCATTATTTGGAATAAACGAACCAATACTATTTGGTGCTCCAATTGTATTAAATCCTATATTTTTTATTCCATACGTTATTTGCGGTGGAATTATAGGAACTATCCCTGGTTGGATGATGAAATTTGGAATGTTAAGCTGTTCATTCTTTACACCTCCTTATGTGGGTGTTTTCTTAGAAGGATATCTTACTAATATGGATCCAATGTCCATTGTTGCAAATGGAATTCAATTAGTCCTATCACTTGTTGTATGGTATCCATTTTTTAAGATATACGAAAAACGTTATCGACAAAAGGAAAATGATAAGAATAACATGTCTAAAGAAGATGAAGAAATCTTAAAGGATCTCGATTTGGATTTCTAAAAAGAAGGAGCTGTAGCACAAAGAATAAGGCACAATTAAAAAAATAACATAGCCTATTTTCCATCATACTGCGTCGTCAAATTGTCCTAATAGGCCCACTATGAGACCAATTTATCTCCTTGTCTGATGAAAAATATTCACAGCAACTTTAGACTTGTTATTTATTTTCATGTGCCTAAAGTCACGATATATTGTATTGGATTTTTAAATCTTAAGACAACATATCGTAGTTAAATTTCTTAATGTGACAGCTCCTCATTTTTAAGGATGGTGATAATATGCCTAAAAGAATAGAAAAAATACATGAGTTTATGCATCATAATAATATTGATGCTCTTCTTATTAAAAGTAAAACCATGAAAAAATGGTTATCAACTATGACAGGCAGCGGATGCAATGTCTTAATCACTCAAAATAAAGGTTTCCTTATATTAGATGGGAGATATCTGACTGAGGCTAAAGAAAAAGAACATGATCTTGAAATTATTCTTCACTCACCTCATGAAATGGGATGTAATTATCTAGCGGCAGTTCAAGATATATTGAAAAAAGAACATTGCCGAAATTTAGGGGTTGAAGCTTCTCAGATGTTAGTTAAAGAATACAGAGATGTTGAAAAGATTGGCGTTCAGATTATTTTGTTAGATGAAGAAATAGCTGATTTACGTATTGTTAAACAGCAGGAAGAAATAGATATCATGCAAGAGGCAGTTGATATCACAGACGATATTTATAAAAAAGTGCTTGGCAATATACATGTAGGAATGACAGAGTATGAAATAAGCGCTTTGGTCCAATATTATTCAATTGTGCAAGGAGCGCAGCAAATGTCTTTTGATACAATTGTAACAACTGGGGAAAGGACCGCTTTTCCACATGGCAGGCCAACTGGTCGCAGAGTCAAGGCTCATGAGCCAATTATGATTGATTTTGGGATTCAATATAAAAATTATCAGTCAGATATGACGCGCATGTGCTTTCTAGGAGAGCCTGAACCTAAGATTAAAGAAATTTACGATATAGTTTTGAAAGCACAGCTGGTAGGATTGAACGCTATTAATGCAGGAGTTATTGCAAGTGATGTGGATAAGGCTGCCAGGGATGTTATTGAGAAAAATGGATATGGGCAGTATTTCAATCATGGCCTGGGTCACGGCCTTGGAATCGGTGATGGCTGTGAATTGCCAATTTTGAATTCTACAAGTAAGACCATTTTAAAGGAACATATGATGATGTCCTGTGAGCCTGGAATCTATGTACCGAATATCGGGGGCGTTCGTATTGAAGATGATGTGGTTATCATTGATGGCAGAGGTGTTCCACTAAATAAAACTACAAAGGATTATATAATTTTGGAGGTGAAATAAATGAAATATAATTTTGATGAGGTTCATAATCGCTTGGGAACTTATTCTACACAATGGGATTATATTGAAGATCGCTTTCATAAGAAAGATTTAATACCATTTTCAATTTCAGATACCGATTTTATTACTCCAAAACCAATTACTGAAAAAATTCTTCAAGTTGCCAACCATCAGATATATGGATATACCAGGTGGAATCATCATGATTTCAAATCTTCTATAACAGAGCATTATAAGAGAAGATTTAATACATCCATTGAAGAAGATTGGATTTTATATAGTACAAGCGTTATGTATTCTGTATCATTATTAATCAGGCTGCTAAGTTCTCCAAATGATAAGATTTTGACATTTAATCCTATGTATGATTCATTTTTTACAGTCATAGAGGATAATGACCGTATATTGGTATCAAATGATTTAACTCATAAAGACGGTTCGTTTGAAATTGATTTTGACCTATTTGAAAAACAGGTACAGGACTGCAGAATATTCCTTTTATGCTCTCCACATAATCCTACAGGTATGATATGGTCACAAGATGATATGAAACGCATGGTATCATTGTGTAAAAAATATAATACAAAGATAATTTCGGATGAGATACATATGGATATACAGGTTGGGGAAAAGAAACAAATACCACTTTTATCCTATATCCATGATTATGATGAGTTATATACAGCATCTTCTTCCAGTAAAATATTTAATACCCCTGGTTTGATTGGTTCATATGTGATGATACCAAATGAGACGGTGAGAAATGATTTTTTATATCATACTAGGAAGAGAGATTTTTTGAATTCTGCAAGTATATTTGGAATGTATGCCACAATGGTAGGGTATATGCAATGCGATGATTATATCGATGAGTTAAATGACTATATTCGTGGTAATATGAAGCTGATGGAGGACTTTATTAAGAGTGAGCTTATGGACTTCAAATTTAAAAAGCCAGATGCCACTTATTTGGCATGGATAGACGGAAGGGGAGTTCCATTCACATCTGAACAGATTCAGGATGCGCTAGTAAATGTGGGCGGAGTTGCTATTATGAAGGGCGAGACCTATGGGAAGAATGGTGCGAAATATTTGAGGATGAATTTAGGATGTAGTCGCTCAAAGGTTGAAGATGGGTTAAAGCGATTTAAAAAAGCCATGGATTATTTGTATTCAAAATAGGAGGAATGTTTTATGCATAAATCATGGAGAAAAGTAACATCATGGGTGGATAGGAAGCCGTCTAATGTGAGCATATCAAAACGGCTACTGGCTTACATCATAGATTGGTGTTTGGGAGGAATTATCTCAGGATTCCCTGCGGTCTTAATTTATAGCGCGGTGACAAAGAAAGGAGATATGTTTAGCAATCTCTATGTGTTTGCAAGTCTGGGATATTCAAACGGATGGGCATATTTAGCTGGTGGCCTATGTTTTATTGCAGCTCTAATTTATTATGTATATATACCTTATAAAAAGTACCATGGTCAGACAATTGGAAAGCATTTGGTTAAGATTAAAATCGTAAAAACGGATTATTCAGAAGTAGATTTAAAAACCCTTTTAATAAGACAAATTGTAGGGATCATGGTGATAGAGGGAGCTGCAATTGTTATAACAAGTTATTTAATACAGCTACTTACTCTTGTGACCGGTTTTTATTTTGAATACTATCTTGGAATAGCAGGAAGAATTTTAACAATTGTATCTGGAATTTTGGTTTTAAGTACACTATCACATAGAGCTATTCATGATTATATTTCAGGAACGACGGTTGTATCAGAAAACGCTTAGTATGTTTATGTTATTCATCTTTATCCAGTGAAACTGGATTCGGGTGAGGGGGAATACCAAGCTGGATCTTAGTTGAACTTATCTGGACATCATATGATGCACTCTTGGCAGCAGATCTTCTTGGAAAAGAAATATTAGGTTAAAAATGGAGATACAGAGGATATAATAAATTTATGAGAGTTTATGTGTAGTAAGCTCTCTTTTTTTAGCAGTAAAATGTATATAATTTATATTAAGTATCAAAATTATTAAAAGTATTGGAATATGAAATACAACATTAAAGGTTTATATTTAAGAAGAAAGCTATTCTAATTTTGGTACATGCAGCATACATGTAAGAATCAGTATTATTTAGAACATAACTGTTTTCATGTTAAATATATGGGAAATATTCCTTAGTTTAGTAGAAAATGATATACTGAGAATAAGCGAGATAATGAGTAAAAATTTATCTTATAGCTAGCATCCGTAATACTCTCCAATATATGAAGATCCTCTTCCTTGCGTCAGATTAGGAAGTGATTCACACTAAATCAATTTTTGATGAGGTTAACTCATGAATGAGTTAACTAAGTGACCAAATTGTAAATTTGGACTTTCACTTATCTGCTTAAGTGTGAGATAACGGCTGCATGCTCCTGGATAAGTTCAACTAAATTCAGATGGAGTTTACCATAAAGGGGCACCAAGAAAACTCCACATGAAAAGTTTCACTTTATGAACATAGAGTTAGGGGGAGAGAAATGAGTATAACTGAAATATCAGTAAAAAGACCAGCAGCCATGTGGATGGCAGTAATCTTATTTATTGGACTTGGAATCATGGGTTATAAAAGCATGGGGGCAGATTTAATGCCATCTATGAATATTCCTGTTATATCAATAATGACAACTTATAATGGTGCTAGTGCAGAAGATATTAAGAAAGATATTGTAAAACCAATTGAAGATGCAGTTTCTGGAATAAGCGGTGTTGATGTTTTAAATTCAACTTCTGGAGAAGGCTATGGTACTGTTACAATAACCTTTAAAATGAGTGCAAATATAAATACCGCATATTTAGATGTCCAAAAGGCAGTTGAACTTGCCTCTGCAAGACTTCCTAAAGCCGCAGATAAGCCTATTTTATATAAAATGGATATGAGTTCCATACCTATGATGATAGTTTCAATAAATGGGGATGCCAGTTATGAGGAACTTTATAATCAATCTGATATCTTAAAGCAAAGATTAGAAAAAGTACCTGGGGTGGGGAATATTTCATTGCTAGGTGCTGATAAGAAGCAATTGATGATAAAAATTGATAAAGCAACTATGGAGTATTATGGAGTGAACATTGATACTTTAATGGGCACACTGCAGGCGTCCAACGTTAATGTACCAGCTGGAGAGATTAAACAAGAAGGCTTAGATCAATCTGTTAGAATTATTGGGCAGTTTAGTAGCGTTGATGCAGTTAGAAATCTATTAATACCAACAGGTAATGGAGTGACAATTCGCCTTGGTGATATTGCAAAAGTTGACTTAGAAGTTCCAGATCCTACCGTAGTAACAAGATTTGGTGGTAATAAGACTATAGCAATGATGCTAGGAAAGCAAAGTGATTCAAACGTAGTAGAAGTTGCTGATTCTGTAAAAAAGGAATTAGAAGATGTAAAAAAGACACTTCCAAAAGGAACGGAAGTAAATATTTTAATGGATACTACTACGTTTATTAATTCTTCACTTACTCAAATAAAACATAATCTTGCAGAAGGTATCATAACTACTGCATTTGTACTTTATTTATTCTTCCGTAGTTTCCGTTCTTCACTAGTAGTTTTAATTGCAATTCCAACATCGCTGGTTGCTACGTTTTTTATGATGTATCAGATGCACTTTACTTTAAACATGCTGTCTTTGATGGGCTTATCTCTTGTTGTGGGTACCCTGGTGGATGATTCTATAGTTGTTATAGAAAATATACAGCGGCATATGGATATGGGGAAAAATCCTATAGCTGCAGCCATTGAAGGACGTAAGGAAGTAGGAATGGCAGCAATAGCTATAACTTTATGCGACGTTGTTGTATTTGCCCCTGTTTCACTTGTGTCAGGTTTAGTTGGGCAGATGTTTAGAGAATTTGGACTTACAATAGTTGCAGCTACAATGTTTTCTCTAATTGTATCTTTTACAATTACACCAATGCTTTCTTCAAGGCTATTAAAAAATGAAAGCCTTAAAGAGGTGTTAGTAAAAAAAGAAAAATCTAAATTTTTAAGCAAAATAAATTTTAAATTTATTAAAATAATAAGTTCTAAATTCAGTAGAATAAATGCTAAAACAGAAGGCTCTTTTGAAAAACTAGTAGAAACCTATAGAAAAGCTTTAATATGGTCTTTAGATAACAGGAAAAAAGTTTTAGCTATAGTTGTTGCAGGAGTTGTGCTTAGTGTCATGCTTATTCCAATGGGGGCAATAAAGTCAGAGTTTATACCTATGGCGGATCAGAGTTCTCTTCAAATTAATGTGAAGCTTGCACCGGGATCAACTTTAAAACAAACGGATGAAAAGGTCTCCGAACTAGAAAAATATTTGCAAGGAACAAAAGAAGTAAAAAATTATTTTTCGCTTATTGGACATGATGGAGAAGCAACTGCAGATAAATCCATTGCCCAGATTTTCATTAACCTAGTTCCTAAGGATGAACGTAAAAAAAGTCAAAGTGAACTTGCAAGTGAGATTCGCAGATTTGGTAAAAATATGTCTGGAGTAGATTTAAATTTAGCAGAGTCATCTTCGTCTGGTGGTAGTGGTAAGCCTGTATCAATTAAAATAAAAGGAAATGATTCAGATACTATAAGAGATTTATCCAATGAAGTTGAAAAGTTACTAAACACAGTACCAGGAATCACTGATATAAGTAATTCTACAAGTTCAAGAAGCAGTGAACTTAGGGTAAATATAGATAACCTTGCGGCTACTCAGTACAATATTTCTACTACAAATATAGGAAGTGTTGTTAGAATGGCTCTTGCAGGAACCAATGTTGGAGTATACAGATCAAAGAATGAGGAAAATGATATAACCCTTAAATTTGAAAACGGACAAATAAAGAGTGCTGAAGATCTTAAGTCTTTGAAAATTACAAATTCCTTAGGGCAGCAAATTCCACTTAGTCAAGTTGCTTCTATTCAAAAAATAGATAGCGCCCCTTCTATATCTAGAGAAGATAAACAGGATATGGTTACTGTTGAAGCTAATATTCAAGGAAGGGTTCTTGGAGAAGTTACCGATGATATTAATGCTAAACTAAAGGCGCTTTCGGTTCCTGATGGATATAGTATAAGCTTTGGAGGAAATCAAAAACAGATGGCGGAAAGTTTTTCGTCTCTTGGACTTGCTTTATGTGCATCCTTAGCTCTTGTTTATATGATTTTAGTAGTGCTTTATGAGTCCTTTTTAACTCCATTTATAAGAATGATGGCTCTACCTTGTGCTATTATAGGAGCTTTTGGTTTACTTGCTCTAACTGGACAGACTTTAAATTTAATGTCCATAATTGGATTAATTATGTTAGAAGGATTAGCATCTAAAAATGGTACATTACTTATAGATTATACTAATACCCTTATGAAGAGAGGAATGAATTTAAGAGATGCTCTTATAGAATCTGGTGCTACTAGATTAAGACCGATAATCATGACAAGTGCTACCATGATTGTTTCTATGTTACCAGTTGCTTTATCCATGGGTGAAGGAACTGAGATGAAAAAGAGTATGGCTATAGTAATCATTGGAGGAATGGTTGCATCAACAATACTTTCACCAATTGTATTACCAATTATTTATACATTAATGGATGATTTAAAAAAGGTAGTATCTTTTAAAAAGAAGAAAATTCATACCATAGAAGGAGGTAGCACCTATGAAGTTTAAAGGGTTAAAGAAAAATAAAAAACTTTTAATAGGAGGAGTAGTTTTAGCAATTATTGTAGTCATAGTTATTTCTATCTTTGCTAAAAAGAAACCCATAGAAGTAGTACAAGAGGTTAAAAATGTAAAAACGGAAAAAATAGCAACTGGAACTATTTCTACAAGTGTAGAATATGCAAGTAACCTAAAGCCAGCAAAAGAGGTAGTGGTTTTGCCGAAAGCAGGAGGAAGAGTTGCAACTGTAGATGTAAAGGTTGGAGATAAAGTTAGTGTAGGTAAAACATTATTTACCTTAGATACAACAGATTATGCAGCACAACTTGAGCAGGCAGAGGCTGGAGTGAGTGCAGCTAGTGCTAACTTAGAAAGAACAAGCGACTCAGGGTTTACACAGCAATTATTGCAAGCGGAACAGTTGGTAGGAAAGTTACAAATCCAATATAATAGTGTAAAAGACAGTTATGACAGAACACAAACTTTGTATTCAGCACAAGCAGTAGCTAAAAAGGATTTGGATGACGCAAAAGCTCAATATGATGCAATAGCTATAGACTTAAAAAATGCACAAGATAGCTTAGAGCTACTAAAGAGCAAGTCAGGGCCTCAAGCTACAAAAGCTGCTGAAGCACAGCTTGAACAGGCACAAGCAGGAGTGAGTGCCGTGCAAAATCAAATAAGTAACGCTACCGTTACTGCACCAATAGCTGGAGTTGTGTCAGAAAAAGCTGTAGAAGTAGGACAACTTGCAAGTGCGCAATCAGGATCAGTTACTCTTATAGATTATAATAGTCTAAGTGCAGAAATAAATGTTCCTGATAAGATGCTTGAGAAAATTAAAGTAGGTCTATCTGTACCAGTTACTATAAATACATTACCAGATTCAAAAATAGTTGGAGTAATAGATAATATCAGCCCAAATACAAGTTCTAAAAATAATTTCTACATTGTGAAGGTTAAAATTGATAATACTAATAACAATATACAGGCAGGTATGTTTGCTAAAATATCATTACCAGCTGAAAATAAGGACAACATCCTGATGGTTCCAAATGAAACAATCAAAATGGAGAATGGTGTAAATTATCTTTATGCAGTTGATAATGGCGTGGTTAAAAAGATATCAGTTGAAACAGGAATTTCAAATGAGAAATTTACAGAAGTAACAGGCAAAGTGCAAGAGGGCATAGATGTCATTACTGAAGGCCAGAATTTATTAAGTGATGGAGAAAAGATAAATATAGTACAATAGGAAAATATGAATTTAATCAAAGGTAGTTATAAAAATGAAAAGAGGTTATGTAGGATGTTGATATATTAATAAGGATAAACTTATAAATTTCTTTTCTTATGTTTGTAAACTGAGAATTTCTTGTATTATATTTTAAACATAAGTCATGTTTTTTATGATTCTAAGATTTTTTATAAAAATTTTTATTTTTTTGCAACACTTCTCTAAGTTGGATTGTATTACTAATATAAAGGCAATCAAAAAATAACTAGTCCATCTGCCAATCTATATTCAATCATGCTTTTTAGGCAGATAACACTAATATGTCCGGTCCACTATGAGTGATATCCGCTTTCTTGGTGAATGATATACCCATGGCAATTTTGGACTTGTTATTTTCTTTCAAGTGCCTAAAATGAAAAATTAAGATGCAAGCACATAAAAATAAATACAATATTAGATTGTGCGAGCTTAGAAGGAGAAGATAAGATTATGAAAAAATTAATGATAGGTTTATTAACAGCAGTAACAATTGTGGGGATGTCAGCTCAAGCATTTGCAACAGATGATATATCAAGGCACAAATCTAATCCAGCGAATATTATTTCTGATACTGTTCCAATATCAAACTATGCACCTAAGGATGTCGATATAAACAAGGTAGCAATATGCGGAAAAAATATTGAAATTGGAAGAAACGGAGTTTCAATATATAAGGGAAAAATTATGGTTCCGCTAAAATTTACGGCAGAGAGTCTTGGGTTTAAAGTTGAGCCAGATAAGGATAATAAAGTTATAAGCTTAGATAATGGTACAATTAAGACAAATGTTTATGTGGGACAAGATAGTTATTATTACTCAAGCAGCAAAGCAATAGGATTAACTATGATGCATGAATTAGGTGCAGAACCTATAATAGAGGATAATATGGTGTATGTTCCAATTAATTTTTATAATTTTCTATTCAGTGATCAAAAAACAGTAGGAAGCTTTTTTGTAAGAGATAAAGATGGACAATGGATTTATTCAGCTAATGGGGAGTTAGCAGTAGGATGGAAATTAATAAATAATAAGTGGTATTTCATGAATAATAATGGCATAATGCAAAGAGGATGGGCTCAAACTAATGGCAATTGGTACTATTTATTAAATAATGGAGAAATGGCTGCAGGCACAGTAACCCCAGATGGATATAAAGTAGATGAAAATGGAAAATGGGATGGTAAACCAGCTGCTACTGTAGTAAATAAACCTGAAGATGCAGATGATATAATAAGTCCTATTGAGAGATTTGATACTATAGACGAAGCACAAAAAGCATTAAAATTTAAGATTACAGTGCCAAAAGAATTATTAGGTAAATACAATATAAAATATATAAATACTATATCAAGAGATTTATTTCAAATATGCTATGTAAACAAACAAAATGACATCATATTTAGAATGGGACAAGGAACTTATGATATAAGTGGTGATTATAACAACTACAAAATCAATAATACTGTAAATATAAACGGAATCAATGTAAAAGTAAAAGGAGATGACAATCTTATTAAAGTTGCAGTTTGGAGCGTAAATAATATGTCATATTCTATTTCACTAAATGATGGTATGAAACAAGATGATATTATTAATATTGTAAAAAGTACTTTTTAGTTATACAGAAAATCAACACAAAGACCTAATTTGTGCCTCAAATGATAGAAATTCAATACATATTTCTTCATATGGATTGATGAAATTTTTACTGGAATGTTCGAAGAAGAAGGTTTTATCTATTTATGCATATTTCATAAACAAGTTTTAGAGATGCAATATCTAGGATAACCTCTATCTAAGGATATTTATTAAGATAAATTTCAAGTAACACCATAGCAAATATGTATCTTGTTTCTATCTAGAGGTACAAAACAGGTTTTGTAAAAAAATATAGATACATATTAACCAAGTTTATGATTATATATTCTAGCAAATAATTCTCATTACATATTATTATAATTATAATTAAATAAAGTAAGTTAATCAGAACTTGTATTAGAAAGAAATTTAAATAACAAGTAACATAAGTAGAGACATGAATAATAAGGAAGAGTTTATTTTGGGACTATGGATAAACAGTTTGAAATATAGATTTAAGGAATACTATAACGTTTCATATGGTATTTATTAGATAAAGATATTTAGTTGCTAAAATGGTGAAATCTACACCTTAGAATCTTCGGCGATATTTTCATAGCTTTTCGGAACAAAATATTTATGATTTCGGTAAGTTACCACATAAATTTAGTTTTAAAGTTGAATATCTACAATACATTGTTGTGCTACTGGATGGAAGGATGAGTTTTTTAATGAAAGATGTTTCATTGCGTACGGATGAAATTATTTCACAAGATTTAGATCATTATGGAGATATGCTGCTGAGGCTTGCATATTCATATATGAAAAATATATACGATGCAGAAGATGCTGTTCAAGATGTTTTTGTACAATTGCTTAAAAATATAGAGATATTTGAAAGCGACGATCACAAAAAGCATTGGCTTATTTGTGTTACCAGAAATATATGCAAAAATAAGTTGAAATCAGTATGGTTTAAAAAGCATGTAGAGTTAACTGATATGCCCTATTATGATGAATATAAAGATAACAATGTTTTAAATCAGGTTATGAAACTTCCACTGAAATATAGAGAAATTATTCATTTATATTATTATGAAGGCTATACTACGGTTGAAATATCAAATATAGTAAATAAGAAAGAAGCTACAGTAAGATCATTACTTAGCAGAGGAAGAAATATGTTAAAAATAGAGCTGAAGGAGGAGTATGATTTTGAGTAAGAAATATAAAGAAGAACTAAATAAAATAGTGATGAATGATGATATAAAAAAAAGAATACTCCAAAATGTTTTGGCTGAAAATAAAAATGATAACAATGAAGAAAAAGAAATAAAAGTTGAAACTACTATGCCAAAAGTAAAGAAATATAATGTTAAAAGAAATATGCAAATGGCGGCAGCCTGTGGTGCAATACTTATATGTTTAAGTGTAGCTAAAAGTTATCCTATGCTCTTCAAACATTCGTCTAATGATTTAGAACAGACTGAAGTGGAAGAAAATCATGAGGATAAGAATAATGACTTAAAATCTAGTGATGATAGTGAATTGATCTATAATAATGATAGTAAAGAAGCATCTGATAATGATCATAAAGAAGAGATAGCTGTAAATCAAAATAATAGAAATAATAATAAAAATGATAATAACTATAATAATGGCAGTAATCATGTGAACAAAAATACCAATAATGTCTCAAAAGCTGGACAGGAAAGAAAAGATAGCTCACAATCTAACTCAGGATCAGAGGGAAAGAAGAAGCAGTCATCAGGTAATAATGATAATAAAGCTAAAGATAATAAGGCTATAGAAAATTCGAATACTTCTTCAAAAACAAATCATAACGATGATATTAATAATAAAGAAAATAAAAATCCAACAAGCACAGATCAAAAAACATCTCCAGAAGATGTAAAGGAAAATAAAATATCTGGGGATAATACAGATGATAGTGTCTCTAGTACACCAGTTGCAATGAACAAAGACGTAAGTTATAGTCAAGAATATAAGACATTAGATGAAGCGGAAAAAGCATTGAATTTGAAAGTGATTCCATTAAAAACATTGCCTAATGGATTTAAAGTAGAAAATGTAAGTGTTATATCAAATGAAATGATACAAGTAGATTATAACAATGATAATAGCAATATGGTTTTCAGAGCAGGCAAAAGCACCGACAATATAAGTGGAGATTATAATACCTATCAAGTTAAGAATACAGTAAAAGTAAATGGGATAGACGTAACTCTTGAGGGAAACAAAAATGAAGAGTATAACTTAGCAACATGGAAAAAGGATGATATATCATATTCAATTTCAACTGAAGATGGTATTAATGAAAAAACAGTATTAGATATGATAATGTAACCACATTATTTTTAAGGAGTATAAAACCATGATGTATCTTATAATGATACTTCATGGTTTTAATTTGCTTTGTAATGGACAACACTAATTTTTTTAGATATTTAGTGTTGTCATTTTTATAAAAAATAAATCAGAACTGATTCTCGTTAATATTTAATTAGGATTTTATTTACATAATATGCTATAATTACTATAATAGTGCATTTTTACTTGAATAATTTTACAGTTAAATAAAAAAGCCGATTCCTAAACTATTTTTAAT